>JAFAQW010000290.1 GCA_019245995.1 Vulcanimicrobiota bacterium
GTGGATCGTCTCCCGCGTGCTGGCACACCAGGAACGAATGGAGATGCTGCGCCATGGCATCGTGCCGCCGCCGAACGCGAGGGAGATGCGCAAGGCCATAAAGTACGGCTGGGCCCCCGGCGCGACGCCGCCACCGGGCGCGATGCCGAACCAATACTTCTTCGGTAACGAGCTGTACGCGCAGCAGCAGCTTCGCCGCGGCATCCAAGTGGCGCTCGTCGGCTTCGCGCTGCTCCTGGGCCTCGGCTTCATCGGTTACCGGGGCGACGGCCAGTACGTCTACGGACCCTGGCTGCTCGGCGGGTTGATTCCGATGTTCGTCGGCATCGCGCAGATCATCGGCGCGGTGATGAGCGGTGCGACCTTCGGGCCGCCTCAGCCGCGAGCACAGTTCGGACCACAGCCCAACGGAGCCGAAGCGGAAGCGCAACCCTCCGGTACTGCGAGCGGCATGCCGCCCGGGCCGACCTACGGGGGTTGGCGCCCCGGACCGATTCCAGAAATAAAGAAACCTCCGTCGCCATAAAAAAAGCCGCCGGTCGATCGACCGGCGGCCTCGTTTTTAGGATAAAGACGATGCTATTTGCAGGAGACCAAGGCCATTGCCCAACCGGCGGCCGTGCGAGTCCTGACCAGATAGCCGTCTGCAGTCCGATCGTAAACCTGGTAGCCCGCTCTCAGTGCGTCGGCTAGCGATTTGAAGACGATAAGACCTGCCATCTGGGGACCCTCCTTTCCCTCGTATTTACGCTCTCTATACAGTATAACGAGCGAAGTAGCAAGACCGTGCAGCCCATTTCGGAGATTTTCCTAAGAATTTGTTGAAAATGCCTGAAGAGATGGCGACGACCAGTCACGCGGGCGTTTATGCGACGAGAGTGATCGAACGCCGCGAACTCGCGAAAGACGTGGTGTTGCTTCGGCTCGACGCGCCCGGGCTTGCAGAAGCCACGCGGCCGGGGCAGTACGTGATGGCGATTCCGCCGAGCGGCGAGGCGGCTGCGACGGCGCTCGCCATCTACGAAGCAGAAGGCAAGCGAATAAGCCTTTTGTTTTTCATCATGGGCCGGCGAACCCAAGAGCTCTCAGCACTCGGTTCGGGGGACTGCTTGAGTATGCTCGGACCACTCGGCAACGGATTCGACTGCTCGGGCGATCCGCGCGACGCGGCGATCGTCGCGGGTGGCGTCGGCATCGCGTCGGTGCTGCTCTGCGCGCAAGCGTTGCTGCGCGCGCGTGCGCGCGTGCGGCTCTTCTACGGCGCACGAACGAGGGAGCTTGTCGTCGATGCCCAACGTTTCCGCGATGCCGGCTGCGATGTAATTGTGACGACGGACGACGGAACGCTGGGAATGCAGGGCATGGTTACCGACGCACTCGCGCTGGCGCCCGAACCGGATATGATCTTCGCGTGCGGACCGACCCCGATGTTGCGCAGCGTCGCGCGCATCGCCGCCGATCGCCGCGTGCGCGCACAACTCGCACTGGAGGAAACGTTTGGATGCGGGGTGGGGGCGTGCTGGGGATGCGTCGTGGCGTTGGCCGGCGACTCCATGCAGGCACCGAATTTCCCGGGCGCCGCGCGCGGCGGTAGCGACATTGCCTACGCGCGCATTTGTCGAGAAGGGCCCGTCTTTTGGGCGCACGAGCTGCGCTGGTGATGGTGCGGCCGAGCCTGGCGGTGCGGCTGGGCTCGTTGGAACTGGCCTATCCGACGCTTATGGGCAGCGGATGTTACGGATCGGGTGCAGAGTACGCGCCCTTTGCAGATCTGTCGAAAGTCGGCGCCATCGTTTTGAAAAGCGTGACGCGCGCGCCGCGTCTCGGCAATGCCATGCCGCGACTGGTGCACACGCCGGCCGGCATGCTGAACGCGATCGGGCTGCAGAACCCCGGCATCGACTGGTATTTGGAACGGGAACTCCATAAGTACGCGGATCGTCCGTGCAAGATTATTGGAAGCGTCGCGGGATTCTCTGTGGACGACTACGCGTTCGTGTGCGAGCGGTTAGCCGCGCGTGACGAGATCGCGGCCGTCGAGCTCAACGTTTCGTGCCCCAATGTCGACCGGGAAGGAGCGACGTTCGGATGCGACGCGTCCTTGACCGCGTCGGTCGTGCGCGCCGCGCGTGCCACCACGACGAAACCGTTGATCGTCAAGCTTTCCCCGAACGTCACCGACATTACGGCCGTGGCCCGCGAGGCTGAGGATGCCGGCGCCGACGCGTTGGGCGTCATCAACACCGTTCGCGGTATGGCGATCGACGTCGAGCGGTGGAAACCTCGTCTGGCAAACATCAGCGGCGGCCTCTCCGGCCCCGCGATTCGCCCGATCGCGGTGCTCGCGGTGTACGAAGTTGCCCAAGCGGTCAAGATTCCAATCGTCGGGCAGGGGGGCATCGAAACCGTGACCGACGCGTTGGAATTTTTCTTGGCGGGTGCGGCCGCCGTCTCGATCGGAACGGCCAACTTCACCGATCCTCGCATTCCCCAGCGCATCGTGGAGGAGCTCGAGACGTATCTTGCGCGGCGTAACGTCGCTTCGCTGTCGGAAATCGTCGGCAAGGCGAACGTTGCGTTCTCGACGCCGCATCAGTATGAAGGCGACGAGGGATAGGCACGATGGCGCAGCTGATCGTGGCCATCGACGTCCCGGATGCGGCCCGCGCGGAGTCGCTCGTCGACGAACTGTACGAGCTGGACGTGATCGTCAAGATCGGATTGGAAGCGCTATACGGCTATGCCGAACGGATACTCTCCTACTGTGAAGCGCGCGACGTGCGAACGTTTATCGATGCGAAGCTGCACGATATTCCTCGCACGGTGGCGGCGGCGGTGTCGCAACTCGTGCGGCCCAACGTGCACATCCTCAATGTCCACGCGTTGGGCGGACTGGAGATGATGCGTGCGGCGGTGGACGCATCGGCGGAGCGAGCCGCCGCACTGGGGAGCACGGCGCCGCACGTTTTTGCCGTGACGGTTCTTACCAGCATCGCCGCGGAAGATCTCAACGAACTGGGGCTACAGGGCGGCCCCGCGGAGAACGCCATTCGCCTGGCGGCGCTCGCGCGCGACGCGGGCTGTTCCGGCGTGGTTTGCAGCGCACGCGAAGTGCGCGATCTCAAGGCGTTTTTCGGCGAGGATTTTCTGACGCTCACTCCCGGAATTCGCCCGACGGGCGAGGCCCACGGCGATCAGAAGCGCGTCACGACGCCGGCCCAAGCGGTGGAGGCCGGCGCAGATTATCTCGTCGTGGGCCGACCCATCGTCGAGGCGGCCGATCCGCGAGGCGCTGCGCGCGCCATCCTCGACGAGATGGCTGTTCGCGCGTGAGCGCGCAAACGGATTTGGAGCGGCTGCTCGTCGAGCGGGGAGCGCTGTTGGACGGGCATTTCATGCTGAGCTCCGGCCGCCACAGCGGCCGGTTCATACAAAAGTTCCGCGTGCTGGAAGACCCGGCGCTGTTGGAATGGCCGGCGCGTGCCATCGCGCGCCATTTTGAGCCGTCGGAGCCGACGATCGTCGTCGGCGCGGCCGTCGGCGGCATTCTGCTCGCATACGAAGTCGCGCGCCATCTGCGAACGAAAGCCATGTTCACGGAGAAAGTCAACGGCATCGCGACGCTGCGTCGCGGCTTTGCATTGCATCCCTCCGACCGCGCCCTCGTCGTCGAAGACGTGATCACGACTGGCCTTTCGGTGCGCGAGACGCTCGGCGTCGTGCGCGCGGCCGGGACGCAAGCGATCGGCGTCGGCGCCATGGTGATTCGCGAGCCGATCGCGTTGCCCGTACCGGTGTACGCCGTGTTGGAGCTGCCGCTGGATTCGTACGCGCCGGATGCCTGTCCGCACTGTGCTTCCGGCGATCCTTTGAGCGATCCGGGTTCGCGCCGGGCAGGATGAGCGGCGTTCAAATCGTCCGCAGCGGCGGTCTGGAGGCCGAGGCCGATCGTTCGTTCATCGAGCGCTTAGGAAGGCGCGCTGCGATTTCGAGCGTTGGCTCCTTGCGCTCCGTGCCCGAGGCCTTCGTGATCGGTGCCTTCGATCGTCTGATGGAGATCGTGGAAGTACAGTCGCACGTGACACTGGTCGCGCACAGCGACGGACGTCGCGTCGGATTTTTGCTTATGCTCGACGGCTTGCCCGATGAGGTGACGGCGCTTCCCCAGGCGTTCGTGGCGTACATGGCCGTCGAGCCCGATTTTCGCAACCGCGGCGTTGGACGCGCGTTGCTGCAAGCGGCCGAAGCGGAGGCGCGTGGGCGCGGCTTGCCGCACATGGCGTTGATGGTGACCGAAGAGAACCACGCCGCGCGGCGCCTTTACGAGCGCAGTGGTTTTCAGACCGAACGGCGGCTGCTGTGCAAACCGCTCTAACTCCGAGCGCGTGGCGACGAGTCGCGTGGATCGCCGCGGGCATCGCCGTCGCCGTGCTGGCGCTGTGGTTCGCGTCTCGTATTCCCAAGACGATTTCGATCTTTCTGATCGCCGCCTTTATCGCTTTCGGGGTGCAGCCGATCGCGGGGCGGCTCGAACGCCGCATGCCCAAGTGGTCGGCCGTCGCGATCGTCTTCTTCGGATTGCTGGTTCTGGTGTCGGTCTTCATGGTGATCGTCGTGCCTCTGACGATCAGTCAAAGCCAGCTCCTGGCCGCCAACATTCCGTCATACGCGGCGGCCGTCCAGGGGTGGCTCGCAGCGTTCGAGACTTCGCTCCAGACGCACTTCCCGACGTTGAAGTTGCCGCCCTTGAGTTTCGCGCGCATCGGCGGCGCGCAGATGGCTGCGTGGATCACCGGCGCCGTCACGTCGCTCGGCGCCATTGCGATCAACACGGTGACGGCGCTGTTCATCGCGTTTTCGGCGATCATCCTTTCGGTGTTTTTCTTGTTGAACGACACGCAGATCGCCGAGGGTTTTACCGCCCTCTTTCCGGCGAACAAGCGGCAGACGGCGCGCAAGCTCGCCGCCGAGATCACCGAGGTCTTCGGCAGTTACATCTCGGGTCAGGTGATCGTGAGCGCGATCACCGGTGCGGTGATCGCTTTGGCCACGACGCTCCTCGGTTTCAAATTCTCCCTCATCGTCGGCATCATCTCGGCAATTGCCTACGCGATTCCGATCATCGGCATGCTCATCGCCGAGATCATCGCGATTCCGCTCTGCGCGCCGCAGGGACTCTGGATGGTCGTTTGGGTGCAGGTTGTGATGTTCGGCATGGCGCGCATCAGCGACAACGTGCTGGTCCCCAAGATCATGGGCCAGTCGGTCGGCGTGTCGCCCATCGGTGCGATGTTCGCGGTGTTTGCGGGCGGAGAGCTCTTCGGCGTCCCGGGACTGATCTTGGGGATTCCCGCTGCGGCGCTCATCAAGATAC
>JAFAQW010000301.1 GCA_019245995.1 Vulcanimicrobiota bacterium
TGTTCCAAGTCCCCCAAATACTGACGCAAGACGACCGATTTACCGTAGCCGGCAGGTGCGACGACCAGCGCAATGGGGAACCGTAATGCGGCGGCGAGGCGCTCGACAACGCGCGGGCGTTCGATCGGCGCAAAAGCGCTCGCCTCATCGCGTGGACCGGCCTCGATAACCCGCACGCTACGCCGCTTCTAAGGTCGCTGTGGTTGCGCCTCCGAAAATCGTCCGGGATCGGCGATGGAGCCTTTGTCCATCAGCGTGCTCAAAAAGTGCGCCAGCAGCGCTCCTTCCCAGTGTAACCGCGGCTCGAGCCACCGCCGCTGCGCCGGACACGTGATCTCTCCCAGTTCCAACACCAGACTTGCCTTACTGGCGGCGACTTGTCGGAAGCCATAGTAGCCGCGTAAGTTCGGCGTGAAGTTATCCGGTTGGAACGCAAACGGCCAGTACCGCCAGTAGAGCGCGTGCCACGCTACTGCCGCCGGCATGTCGGAACTACGGGCATATCCCACCGATGCGCCGGACGTGCATGCTGGATTCGCACCGTCAAAGTGAAGAAAAACGGCAGCCTTCACCGCATACTGCCCGCTAAAATCAGCGGGAAGGCGCGCGACCGTTACTCCGTGCCGGCGCAAAATCTGCGTCGCCGCGTCGGCGACGACAGGCGTCCATTGCCGTTCGCCGGCGGCACCTAAGTTGCAGCGGTGCTGCGGAAAGCGCGCGCAGCTCGCCGGCCGCCCTTCGTGTCCCGCCGAAATCAAAACGTCCGCGCGCAGCACGGCGGCGAAAACGAGCCCGAAGATCACCAACCGCCCGACGCGCCGCCGCCGCCAAAACCGCCGCCTCCCGCGGAGAACCCACCGCCGAACCCGCCGCCGAAACCGCCTCCTCCGAACGACGAACCGGCGCCGCCGTAGAGTGCCCAGCCCCACGCCGGCCACTTCTTCATGTCTTTACGCGCCGCGCTTCGACCTTCGCGCATCACGAGATAGCCGTAGCGGATCTCGCGCGTCACTTCCAAGATCACGAAGAAGATGGCAAACAGAATCGAAAAGCCGACGACGGCCACCACGAACGCCGCTCCCCCCGAGGGCAAACTTTTCACCGGATACTCCGGCGGCGGCGACGCGCCGCGATAGGACGGCGAAATCGTCGTCAGCATCGCGCTGACGCCGCTTGCGATGGCATCGTCGACGTTGCCCGCACGCATTCGGGGAACGATCACGTCGCTGATGATGCGATGCGCGTCGGCATCCGTCAGTGAACCCTCCAGTCCGTATCCCACCTCGACACGGACGTTCCGGTCGCCCATGAACGCGAAAAGTACCGCGCCGTCGTCGTGCCCTCGCCGGCCGATCTTCCAGTGGTCCGCGGCCTCGCCGGTCCAGGTTTCCAACGGCACGTCGCCGGTCGTCTGCCCGATCCACACGACGATTTGATGCCCCGTCGCTCGCTCGTACGACTGGAGCTGGTTCTCAACGGTGGCTCGCGTCCCCGGCGACAGCACGCCTACGGTATCCGTGACATAACGATCGGGCGTCGGCGGAATCTTGAAGCCCTGGGCGCGTGCGGTGCCGCACCACGCGGCGCTAAACGCGCACAAGGCCAGCACGCCGGGGCAAACCGCGGACGGCTTCATCGCGCGTGGCCTTGCTGCGTTTCACTGAAATGGCCGTGCAGCGCTTCGCCGATCCGCGCGATGGCAAAGAGGATGCCGTCAACGACGTCCCCTTTCGCAAAATAGGGCTGGCTGTCCCGCACGACGTCATGCCAGAACTTCTCGCCGACGCGCTGGTGTAATGCGCGGTCCCCGATCACTGCAAAGCGCCGGGCCTTCGGCGCGACCAAAATAAGCGCACCATTTCCACGATCGTGGTGGTGCAGCCCGGCTCGCACAAACTCGCGGCGCGCCCGCTCCATCGCATCCACTCGGCGGTCGGGAATCACGCGAACGGCGATGCGACCGCTCGTGCCCTCCTCGGCTGCCGTCAGCGCGCGAGAGATGCGCGCGCGCTCGTGCCGGGTCACGGCGAAAAATTCACCGCAGGAGCTCGCTCCGCGCCGGGCTGCGACTGAAAGTACGGCTTTTCGTTGAAGCGGCTACCGAACATTCCGGCGATAAAGACCGTTGGAACGGTGTTCCGTCGCGTGTTGAAATCGCGCGCGACGTCGTTGTACTTGCGCCGTTCGAACGCTATTCGGTTCTCGGTGCCTTCGAGTTGAGCCTGAAGCGTTTGAAAGTTCTCAGTAGCGCGCAGTTGCGGATAGTTCTCGACCACGGCGAGCAGCCGCGACAACGCCGAACTGAGCTGATCTTGCGCCGCCGCGTAATGCTGAAAGTCGGCGGGATTGTTAACGGCGCCCGCGACGGCCTGCGGCGAGATCTGGCCCACACTCGCCCGGGCCTTGGCTACGGCCTCGTAGGTGCTCGATTCGAAATTTGCCGCGCCCTTCACCGTGGCCACGAGGTTAGGAATCAAGTCGGCGCGACGCTGATAAACGTTTTGTACTTGTCCCCATTGCGCGTCCACGGACTGACCGAGCGCGACGAGCGAGTTGTACGACGTAACGACGAAGAGAAAGACGATTGCCGCGATCGCAATAACGACGATCGGACCGGCATATGAACGGCGCTGCTGCATATCGGCTGATGCGCCGCGACACCCGTTCTCCCTGCCGGCAGGCTTGCGCCACTGGCCGCTTAACTTCGTGCAGAATGTTGCGGCTGGCGCTTGCCGCGGTTCCCATCTTGGCAATGACGGTTGCGATACCGCTGGTG
>JAFAQW010000308.1 GCA_019245995.1 Vulcanimicrobiota bacterium
GTAGTCGCGGCCCTCGCTGCGGACCCGTCCCGCGCCCCGCAGCGCCTCCATCGTCCGGTACTCCGCGTAATCGTCGAACGAAACGATCTCGGCGCGAATGAAGCCCCGCTCGATGTCCGAGTGGATCGTTCCGGCGGCTTGCGCGGCCCGGGTGCCGCGCGGAATCGGCCACGCGCGAGCCTCCTTCTCGCCGGCCGTTAGGAACGTCATCAGGCCCAGCAGGTCGTACCCGGCGGCGGCGAGTTCGTCGAGGCCGCTGCGTTCCATGCCGAGTTCCGCGCGAAACGCCGCCGCATCGCTTTCTGCGAGTCCCGCGAGCTCGGCCTCGATTTTGCCGCTCAAAACGATCGCACGGCCTCCTTCCTCGCGCGCGATCTCGTGGACGGCTCGCACGGCATCGTCTGAGCTGCCCAGGTGTTCCTCGTCGACGTTGGCCACGTACAGCACCGGCTTGGCGGTTAGCAAGAACGATTCGGCGGCGACGCGCGCTTCCAGCGATCCGGCAGGAAAGCTGCGCGCGGGGCGAGCGTCTTCGAGCGCCGCGGTAACGCGGTACGCCGCGGCCAGATATTCGCGCAGCTCGGGGTTCGCTCGCGTCTCCCGCTCCAACTTGGCAACGCGGCGTCGCATGCTCGCGAGGTCGGCCAATGCGAGCTCGAGCGCCACGATCTCTGCGTCGCGACGCGGGTTCGGATGGCCCTCGACATGCGTCACGTCTTCGTCTTCGAAGCACCGCAGCACCATCGCGATCGCATCCGTCTCGCGGATGTGGCTCAAAAACGCGTTTCCGAGCCCCTCACCTGAACTCGCGCCACGGACGAGTCCCGCGATGTCCACGAAACGAACCGTCGCCGGAACGACGCGCTTGGCGCTAACGAGCCGCGCGAGAATCGGCAAGCGCGCATCGGGCACGGCCACTTCGCCGATATTGGGCTCGATCGTCGCGAACGGATATTTCGCCGCCAGCGCCTTCGTCGTACGCGTGAGCGCGTTGAAGATGGTCGATTTTCCGACATTCGGGAGGCCGACGATTCCGCATGAGAGTGGCATACTGCAGCGCGCCCCGTTCGGCTGGTCGTCCTACTCGCCCTTGCCCGGAGGGCGCGGCGCTTGGGCGGCAAGAAAATCCGGCAAGCGTGTCGGATACGTCGCCATATGCGCCAGATGAAGGTCGACAAACTTGGCATCGACCTGCTGACCCATGACCCCGTCGTCATCCTCAAGGATATGGACGGCTCGCATTACCTCCCGATCCTCATCGGCCCGTTTGAAGCCACCGCCATCGCGCTCGCGTTGGAAGGCGCCCCGGTGCCGCGACCGCTCTCGCACGATCTCATGCGCAACATCCTCGACTCGCTCAATGCCAACCTCGAACAGGTCGTGATCCACGACATCAAAGACTCGACGTTCTTCGCAAAGCTCATCGTCCGCACCAACGGCGAGCTGCAAGAGATCGACGCTCGCCCATCCGACGGCATCGCGCTGGCGCTTCGGGTGCCCGCGCCCATCTTCGTGTCGGACAAGATCGTCCTCGAAGAAGCCACCGCCGAAAAGAAACCGGTGAACGACACCGAGATGGCGCGCTTCAAGAAATTCCTGGAAGACTTAAAGCCCTCCGACTTTAACCGCTAAGTTGGCGAAGGCTATCGTACGACGATCGCCCTCGCATAGGAGAGGTGTAGTGGATCCACACGCCGCGTAGCGGGAACGCCACCGGAACTGCCTGCACTTCGGGATACTGTAGCCGCTAAATTAGCGAAGCGCCGCATTGCTGCGGCGCCTCGTGCGTTTCGATGTGGTAACCGGTCTGACCCGCGACTACCATACCACTTCGAGGAACGCTTCGCAACGCTATTCCGTTACGGCTGGAGTGCCCCCGAATCGAACCCGGAGCCACGCAGTGGGTCAGACTGGCGGTCGACACCATCGAAATGCCCGAGCATTAGGTCAGCCACACCATCTCATTAGCGTGACTAGACCCGCAAGGATTAGCTCATATGTTTCTAGAGCATAGGAAGCATGGCAGATTCTTTGCAAGCCGAGATCGGAGTTTTCGGCGGATCGGGATTCTATTCGCTCATCGAAAACGCGCGCGAGCATTGGATCGAGACGCCCTACGGCATAGCGAGCGATAAGATCGCGCTCGGCGAAATCGAGGGCAAGAGCGTTGCGTTCCTACCGCGACACGGCAAAGACCATCGCTTTCCGCCGCAGTCCATCAACTATCGGGCCAACCTCTACGCGATGAAAAGCCTCGGCGTCAAATGGATCATCGGTCCAACGGCGTGCGGCTCGCTCAAAGAGAGCGTGCGCCCCGGCGCGATGGTCGTTTGCGATCAACTCGTGGACCGGACGACCGGCCGAAAGGACACGTTCTACGACGGTCCCATCACGACGCACGTAAGCTTTGCAGATCCTTACTGCCCCACGCTGCGCCCCATCGCGACGGACGTGCTTCGCTCGCTCGAGATCGAGACGCACGAGCGCGGCACCGTTGTGGTGATACAAGGGCCGCGCTTCTCGACGCGTTCCGAATCACAGTGGTTTCAGAGCCAGGGCTGGGAAGTAATCAACATGACGCAGTATCCCGAGGCGTATCTTGCGCGGGAGCTGGAGATGTGCTACGTCAACATCTCCCTCATCACCGACTACGACGTCGGGTTGGAGGGTATGCCGCCCGTGTCGCATCACGAAGTGATCGAAGTCTTCCAACGCAATAACGATCGAGTGAAAGCGGCGATCGGCAAAATCGTCGAAGACATCCCCCGCGACGCCGACTGCTCCTGCCGGCACGCCTTAGCCGGCGCGCGCTTTTAAGATGCGCCGCGCGCCGCGGGTGGACGTGCTGATGTACGCGCGCGCGGTGCCGCTCTTGCTGCGCCATCCCGCCGTGTTTGCGATGCCGCTGCTCGCCGCCGTGGTGGAACTGCTGCTCGATCAGCTCTCGAACCTCACGACCGATCCGCTGGGCGGCATCGGATCCGGCATCTTCGGGATGCTCGTGCAGTTGATTTACCTGTGGGCGTTCGGCGTGACGATCATTCACGCCAACAACATCTGGCGGCGCGGGCACGGCACCTTCGACGAAGCGTGGGAGGAGGGCCGATTGAAGTTCGGCGCGATCGCGTTCGCCGCCATCGGTTTTCAGTTCGTCGTCTACGCCGCGAGTTACATCGGATCGTTCATCGGCGCGACGGTTGGCCTGGCGCTCGGAGCGGTCGCCGCCTTCTTTTTGATCTACACGATACCGGCAGCGGCGATCGGCGGCATTCCGGGGGCCCTCGCGCTCTCCGTCTCGTTTCGCAACG
>JAFAQW010000045.1 GCA_019245995.1 Vulcanimicrobiota bacterium
GCCCGACTTTGCGAAAGGAATTTTAGGGTCGCTATGACCTCGTTGAAACGGACTGCCGGCATTGCCTTGCTGACCTTCGCGGTAACGTTCGGGGCGACGCGCCCGGCGAACGCGTTCCTCGATAAGACCCGCTTCTTGGCGCACGTCGGGGTCGCATACTTTTGCTTCCATCATTGGGTGCTGAATCCGTATCGCGAAGGCGCGTTCGCGTCAGGTGCGCCGCACCGCGTCGCCGCGCTCGTGAAGGGCGGCGTCGCATTGCTCTTCGCCGTGCACGAGGTTCGCGTCGCCCAGGACATCGCCCACAAGAGCAGCGACCCGCTCCTGCACGCGCTCGACGGCAAGGTCGCCGCGCTGAGTGCCACATTCGCCGCGGTCGGGGCAAAAATGAAAGGAGGACACTTCGACCCCTCCGATGCGGACACGCTGAATAACCAGACCACCTCGGTCGGCGACGATGCGGCGGCGCACGGCGCCCAAATCAAGGACGTTCCGGTAGCGATTCCGGGCGGATAACGCGCCCCCCAGGAGCCTGTTGACGGCGGCCCGCCCTCGGCGGGCCGCCGTATTTTTCTTGCCATCGCCTGGCCTGGGGCGTATAGTGGTGGAAAGTAGTGCCAAGTGGTGCTTTTCGGAGGACATTGTGCACGCGGAGTTGCCGCGTTTTGCGGGCTCGGAGCAGCATGCTCTTGACGAGAAGGGGCGCCTCATCATCCCGGCCCGTTTTCGCGAACGGCTCGGTCCGGTTTTCGTGCTCACGATCGCGCCTCCTGATCCTTGCCTCGCGCTCTATCCGAGCGCCACATGGGTTGAGTTTTGCGAACGGCTGGAGGCCGTACCCCAGAAGGACGGCCGCTACCGGCGTTTCGTCCGCTACCTCTTCGCCCATACGCAAGAGGTGACGGCCGATGCCCAGGGCCGGATGGTCGTGCCGGGCCTGCTGCGCGCGTATGCGGGCATCGAGCGGCACGTCGTCTCAGTAGGTCTGCTCACTCGCGTCGAGATTTGGGCGCAAGAGCGCTATGCGTTCGAGACTCCGCCGGAAGGCGAGGTTCCGGCCTTCCTATCCGAGCTGGGACTCTGAGGCACACGATGTGGTGGCGCGATGATGCACGTGCCCGTGCTGTTGGAAGCGGCCCTGGAGTCTTTGGCGATCCGGCCGGATGGGATCTACGTCGATGCCACGTTTGGCGGCGGTGGACATGCCGCTGCGATACTTGCGCGTTTGACTTCGGGCAGGCTCATTGCCATCGATGCCGATCCGCGGGCGGCGGCGATTGCGGCCGGCGTACCGGACCATCGGTTTTCCTTCGTCAGCGCCAACTTTCGCGCGCTGCCGGCGGCGCTCGATCGCTGCCGAGTGACCGCCATCGACGGCGTTCTCTTCGACCTGGGAGTCTCATCCATGCAACTTGACGATCCGGGGCGCGGCTTCGCCTTCGGTAAAGCCGCGCCGCTCGACATGCGCATGAACCCGCACGCGGGACGCAGCGCCTACGATATTCTCAGCACGGCAAGCGAAGGCGAGCTGGCACAAATCTTCTTTCGCTACGGCGAGGAACGCGCGTCGCGCCGCCTCGCTCGCGCGATCGTCGCTCGCCGCGCCGCGGGCGAGCTCCCGGCGACCACGTCGGACTTCGCGGCCTTCGTAGCGGGCGTCGTTCGTCGTCCGGGCCGGCGCGAACGAACGCATCCCGCAACGCGCGTCTTTCAGGCCTTGCGCATCGCAGCGAACGACGAGTTGGAGGCGCTGCGCGAAGGGCTCGAAGGCGCGATCCTGCGCTTGCGCGCCGCAGGAAGGATCGTGGCGATCAGCTTTCACTCACTCGAAGACCGCATCGTCAAACAGACGTTCCGCAACGACGAGCGCTTGCAAGTGATCACCCGCCGGCCGATTCGGCCCGACCAGGCCGAGATCGCAGCGAACCGGCGGGCGCGCAGCGCCAAGTTGCGCGCGGCCGAACGAAAGGTGAGCTGAGTGCTCGCGGCACAGTGGCACGAGAACCGTCCGCGCGGCATCAATTCGCGAACGGTTCGCGCCGCGACGGAGCGCCGGATCGCGCGCAAGAGCCGTGCGCGATATGCCGGCGTCGCGCGCGCGGGGGCCGTTATCGGCGTCACGCTCGCGTTACTCATGTGCTACGTCGTGCTGATGTCCAGCCTCACCGGCCTCAGCTACGCGATCTCGAGCGCCGCGGCCCAGCGTGAGGCGTTGCAGGAAGAAACGATGCGGCTCGACGACCGCATCGCGGCGCTGCGGTCCGACGAGCGTCTGTCGGCGCTGGCGGGGCGCCTCGGCATGAGCGAGCCGCAACATTTCGCCGTGATCCGGCTGCGGCCGGTGCGCGTCGCAGCCACGCATAAGGGCTTTGCGCTCTTCTCGTCGTTGGGCGGCTTGTTCGTGCCGACGGTCGCGCGCCGCCAGTAGACGCAGCAAAGCCGCGGGAGCGATGCACCAGCGAACCTTCCTGCGCGTCGCCCCGATGCGCGCGCGACT
Source organism: Vulcanimicrobiota bacterium (assembly GCA_019245995.1). GTDB lineage: Bacteria > Vulcanimicrobiota > Vulcanimicrobiia > Vulcanimicrobiales > Vulcanimicrobiaceae > Cybelea. The sequence continues at coordinate 2,498 of JAFAQW010000045.1, forward strand.
CTTCTTTTACGCCTGCATGACGATCGCGCTTTTTCTCACGTATCGGTTGTGCGTGATTCAGCTGATCGACGGGGGTGCCTACGCCCGTCGTGCACTGGCGCAGCGCTCGGATACCGTCGAAGTCTTTGCGCGACGGGGGAGTATCCTGGACCGCTACGGCAACGTGCTGGTGCGTTCGCTGCCGTCGCAAAGCGTGTACGCGGTTCCTCGCGAAATTCTTCAACCCGACGTCACCGTGGCCAAACTCCGCGGCGTGTTGGGGCACGTCGATCCCGCGATCGTTGAGGCGCTACGCGATCGCCGCGG
>JAFAQW010000081.1 GCA_019245995.1 Vulcanimicrobiota bacterium
GGCTTGCACGCCGACGGCCTGCGCGCGCCGCGCCACGTCAACGTAGACGAGCGAGTCTTCGCTCCACCCGAGCCGCATCTTCATCGTCACGGGGCAATCGACCGCGGCGACGACGGCGCGCATGATCGCTTCGCAGCGGTCGGGATCGCGCAGACAAGCCGAACCGCCGTTGGTCTTCGTCACCTTGGGAGCGGGGCAGCCGAAGTTGATGTCCACGATGTCGGCGCCGCATTCGCGCACGACCCTCGCGGCCAGCGCCATCGTCGCCGGATCGTCGCCCCAAAGTTGCGTCGACACGGGCTTCTCCAAACCGTGCTGATCGATCATCGCCATCGTCCGCCGGCTGCCGTACGCGAGAGCGTTCGACGAGACGAACTCGGTCACGGTCAGGCCGAGGCCAAACGGACGGTACAGCGCGCGCATCGTGCGATTGGTCACCCCCGACATCGGCGCCAGAACGAGGGGAGGCCAAATCTCAAGCGGGCCGATTCGTAGCGGTCGCATGACGGCTGTATTTAGCCTTGGCGCTCGAGGCGCCTCGCCCGCGCCTCGCCGGCGCCGTAAAAACGCTGCAAGCCGATGAGGCTGAGATGGGGCTCGATCGCCTCGATGACGGGCGTCTGTCTCGCGACGACGGAGGCGAGCCCGCCCGTCGCTACGACGCGGGCCTCTACCGCCATCTCGGCACGCATGCGCGCGACGATCGCTTCGATCTGTCCGGCGAAGCCGAAGATGATGCCGCTGCGCAACGCGTCGACGGTGTTGCGTCCGATGGCGCGATTCGGCGCCTCGAGCGACACTTGCGGAAGCTTGGCTGTGCGGCCGATCAGCGCGTCGATCGACACGCTGACGCCGGGGGCGATCGCGACGCCGAGATACTCGCCTTGCGCCGAAATCGCCACGAACACCGTCGCGGTTCCGAAGCTCACGACGATCAGCGGCGTGCCGAACCTTTCGAGCCCGCCGATGGCAACCGCGACCAGATCGGCGCCGACCTCCGCCGGGTTATCGGTGGCAATCGCGATCAGGCGCTGGGTCTCCGGCGCCAAAAAGACGGGCGTCGCCGCAAAGACGTTTCGGCACGCCGTTTCGACGACGGCGTCGAGCGCCGGAACGACGCTCGCCACCACGACGTCGGTGATCTCCGACGCGACGACGCCCCCGCTTCCGAACAGCTGCGCGAACAAGACGCCGTACTCGTCCGGCGTACGGCGCAGCTGCGTCGTCACGCGCCAGGTGCGCCTCAACGTCTCGCCGTCGAAGCATCCCAGCTTGGTTTCGGTGTTGCCGACGTCGATCGTCAAGAGCACCGCATGCGCTCCTCGATCGCATCGAGCAAACGCGCCGCAAGGGTCGCTTTGTCCGCGCGTCCGAGCTCTCGGCGGCCGTCCCGGCCCCAGAGCAGCACCAATTCGTTTTCGCCGGGTCCGAAGCCACGCTCGCCGCGCACGTCGTTCACGGCGATCGCGTCGAGGTTCTTTTCGCGCAGCTTGGCGCGCGCGTGCCGCTCGTGGTCCTCCGTCTCGGCCGCGAATCCCACCAAAAACGTCGCGCCTTTGCGTTCGCCGAGAGTTGCGAGCACGTCGGCATTCGCCTCGAACTGCTCCGTCAGCGGTTCGGCGCTCTTCTTGCGTTTCGCTTCGGAGCGTTCCGCCGGGCGCCAATCCGAGACGGCGGCGGTCGCGATGATCACGTCGGCACCCACGGCGCGTTGCAGGGCTGCGTCGTAGAGCTCCGCGGCGCTCGAAAAGCGAACCACGTCCACGCCGGCCGGCGCATCGAGCAGCGTCGGGCCGAGCAGCAGCGTCACGGATGCGCCGCGGAGCGCCGCTTCGCGAGCGAGCGCGATGCCCGTCGCTCCCGTCGACGCGTTGCTCACGAAGCGCACCGGGTCGAACGCTTCGCGCGTCGGGCCGGCCGTGATCGCCACGCGCTTGCCCAGCAAGCTTCGGCGGCGCCCCGCGGCGCGTTCCAACGCGTCGAGAATGCGTTCCGGCGACGCGAGCCGTCCGATGCCGCGCTCCCGTTCGGCGAGGAAACCGCGTTCCGGATCGACGAGCTCGTAGCCGCGCGCCCGCAACGCGCGTACGTTCTCTTGCGTCACCCCATCGTCGTACATCGCGTCGTTCATCGCCGGCGCCAAGATTCGGGGAATGCGCGCCGCCAACAGCGCGGACGTCAGCAAATCGTCCGCGATGCCCGCCGCCAATTTTGCGATGAGATTCGCGGTCGCCGGCACGACGAGCGCGACGTCCGCCTCTCGGACCAGGTGGATGTGCGGGATTCGCTCCGGCGCGTCCCAGAGCGACGTGTAGACGGGGCGCGCCGTCAGCGATGCGAACGTCAACGGCGTGATGAAGCGCTGCGCCGCAGCAGTCAGAATCACGTCCACCGTTGCGCCGCGTTGCACGAGCGTGCTGGTCAGCGCCGCGGCCTTGTAGGCGGCGATTCCGCCGCTGACGCCGAGCAGCACCTTCACCGGTTCACCCAGACGTTGTCGATCAGACGCGTCGGGCCGAAGCGTGCCGCTGCGACGAGCAAAGCGGGTCCGTTGGGCCGCTCGAGCGTAGTGAACGCCGCTGGATCCACGAGCTCGAGATAGTCGAGCGTCGCCGTGGGATCCAACGCCGCGACGCCGCGCGCGATCGCGTCCTCTTTCGAACGATCCTCAGCTAGCGCGTCGCGTGCGACCGTCAGCGCGCGATAGAGCGAAGCCGCGCGAGCGCGCTGCGTTTCGTCGAGATAGCGATTGCGGCTCGAGAGCGCCAAGCCGTCCGCTTCGCGAACCGTCTCGACCGTTTCGACGCGTACCGGCGCGTTGAGATCCGCGATCATTCTTCGTACGATCGCCGCCTGTTGCGCGTCCTTTTCGCCCAGCACCAGCACGTCCGGCGCCACGATGTTGAGCAGTTTGGCAACGACGGTCGTGACGCCGCGAAAGTGCCGCGGCCGGTACGCGCCTTCGAACGAGCTTCCCAGATCGTCGACGTCCACGAACGTTGCGAAGTCGCGCGGATACAGCTCCTGCGCGCTGGGAACGAAGAGGACGTCCGTTCCGACCGCTTCGA
>JAFAQW010000257.1 GCA_019245995.1 Vulcanimicrobiota bacterium
ATCGAATCGCCGGTGTGCACGCCGACTGGATCGAAATTTTCCATGTTACAGACGACGATGCAGTTGTCGCCCGCATCACGCAAAACTTCGTACTCGATCTCCTTCCAGCCGAGCAGCGACGTCTCCAACAGTACCTGATGGATGAGGCTCGCATTGAGGCCCGCGTGCAGCGTGGCGCGCAACTCAGCCTCGTCCCGCACGAGGCCCCCGCCTGTTCCCGCCAGCGTATACGCCGGCCGAACCACGAGCGGATATCCGGTAGCGCGGGCGAACTCGACGCCTTGTTCGATTGCAGTAACGACGGCGCTCGGCGCGACCGGCTCCCCGATCGATTCCATCTTTAGCTTGAACTGCTCGCGGTCTTCGGCGAGGCGAATCGTTTCGATCGGCGTGCCGAGCAGTTCGACGTCGTAGCGCGCCAGCACGCCGTGCTCTTCCAGCTCGACGGCGAGGTTGAGGCCGGTCTGGCCGCCGAGGGTCGGCAGCAGCGAATCCGGACGCTCGCGTGCGATAATCTCTTCGACCGATACGGCAGTGAGCGGTTCGAGATAGACGGCGTCGGCGATCTCCGGATCGGTCATGATCGTGGCCGGGTTCGAGTTGACGAGCACAACCCGGTGGTTCTCTTCACGCAGCGCGCGACACGCTTGGACGCCGGCGTAATCGAACTCAGCGGCTTGGCCGATCACGATCGGCCCCGAGCCGATTACCATGACGTTACGCCGCGGCATTCTGGGCGGCTTTCATTACGGAAAGCGCAACAGACTCCCTTCGAACGCGCCGATCGTGCTCCTAGGGATACGTGCCGGTCGCGCTCCCCAGCAGGAAGGCCAACGCCATGACGCATGCCCCGCCGATGGCGAAGATCAGCGCACAGTCGACGGCGCGACGTTCCATCATCGTGGTGCGCGCGAGACGCGTCAGCACGGCAAGGAGTTCTCGATCGGTTTGCGCTCGAACGTAATAGCCACCCGTCGATCGCGCGTATGCGCGCAGCGCCGCTTCGTCGATGGTGGCGGTCTCGTGCGTGCCCGCCATAACATCGCCATGTTTCGTGCCGACGCCGACGGTGAAGATGGCGACGTGCGCGCCCGCAAGCGTTTTGACCACCGTGTTGGGATCGCTTCCGGCGTTGTTCACTCCGTCGGTGATCACGACGAGCGCGCGATGGCCGCGGGAACGTAACTGCGTCGCGGCCGCGGCCAGGGCGTCGCCGATCGCCGTGGCCCCGCCGGGAGCGGGAATCTCCTCCAAGGCGCGCAGCATCGCGGTCCGGTCGCCCGTCAGCGGCGAGACGATTCGAGCGTTCTTCGCGAACGCCACGACGGCCAGTTTGATGCCCGCGGGAGCGGTGTGGATGAAAGCGCCGGCCGCCGTCTTGGCTGCCGCCGCGCGCGTGGGCCAAACGTCGCGCGAAGCCATCGAACCCGAGGTGTCGATGCATATCGCAACGCTCGCATCTCGCAACGGCGCCGCGCGGACGAACGATGGCCGGCCGGCCGCGACGGCTACTGCCGCCAGCGACATGAGCCAGAGCGCATCGAAGGCGGCGGGGATCCAGTTGCGAACGCGTACCGCCTCTGCAAAGAACTCGATCCTCGAATAGAGCAAGGCGCGAGCATTCGCGCGTCTCCGCGCGCAGACGACCATTACCATGAAAGCGACCGCCAACGTACTTGCGACTGCGGTTGCGACCGGCTGCGCGAGCGTCACGCCCGCACGCCGAACGCGATGTGCAGCGACGCGCGTCCGTCACGCTCGTGCAACAGCGCGGTCCGCCAGCGGGCCGTTCTGAGGCACTCCAAAGTTGTGGTTTCGCGCCGCGCGCTCGCCTCGCGATAACTGCTGCGTTCCCGGGCGCCGATGAAGATCCGTCTCGCCCCGCCCTCGGCCCCGCGCACTCGCACCATGCCGACGAGCGGCATGCCGTCATGCCAGGGATCGCGCGCTACGAGCGCCGTGCAATCGAAACGGAGACCGAATTCGCAGAGTTGGTGGGCGTCCAGGGAGGGCAAATCGTGCCAGTCGCTCACGACCAACAGCGCCGCGCCGCGCGGCAATACCCGGCGGGCGCGTTGTAACGCCGCGACGAGCGAAAAGGCGTGCGCGCGTGCTGCGCCGACGCGCACCCGCCGGTCCCGAACGGCTCCGGCCGCAAACCATTCGCGCGCGGCCTCGTGCGCGGCGTGGGCCAACGGTCGAACGCGTCCGGCAAGCATCGAAGGTGACGTATCCACGATCGTCGCGAGCGTCAGCGTGACGTCTTCGAGCATGATGCGGCTTTGCAGCTCGCCTGTGCGCGCGGAAGCGGCCCAGTCGATTCGGCGCAGATCGTCACCGGGCGCGTAGGCGCGCAGTTCTGTGAACTCGTCGCCCTCCCCGGGCATCCCGCGGCGCGATCTCAGCAGCACCTCGCGGATCGTGCCGTTCAGGGCACCGGCACCGCTGCGATGAGCCCGGCGATGAGCTCGCCGGCGCGCACGCCGTCGGCCGCCATCCGTTCGTTGAATGCGACGCGGTGACACAGTACGTGCGGCGCGGCGGCGCGCACGTCGTCGGGCAACGTGAAGTCGCGGCCGGCCAGCAGCGCTCGCGCGCGCGACACCGCATCGAGCGCCAACGTCGCGCGCGGACTGGCGCCGCAGTCGATGTATTCCGACGGAACCCGCGTGGCACGGACGAGATCGACGATGTAGCGCCGTATTTGAGAGTGCACATGGACACCGCGGACGTCTTGCTGCCACACGCGCACGTCGTCAAGGGTCGCGGCGGCAGTGCTGCACAAGCGGCCGTTCGAGTCACGGCGCTGCATAATTTGCAGCTCCTGCTCCAGCGTCGGATAGCCAATCTCGACTTTGAGCAAGAAGCGGTCGCACTGCGCCAGTGGCAACGCGTAGGTGCCCGCGCCGTCAAGCGGATTCATCGTCGCCATGACGATGAACGGATCGGGTAACTCGTACGTATGGGGACCGATCGTGACCTGGCGCTCTTGCATCGCCTCCAGAAGCGCCGCCTGAACCTTCGCGGGAGCCCGGTTGATCTCGTCGGCAAGCACGACGTTGGCGAAAATCGGCCCTAGCGCCGTCGTAAACTCCATCCGTCGCTGATCGAACAGTCGTGCGCCCACGATGTCGCTCGGAAGCAGGTCGGCCGTGAACTGAATTCGCTTGAACCG
>JAFAQW010000090.1 GCA_019245995.1 Vulcanimicrobiota bacterium
CAAGCCACCTTGCTGCGGCGACAGGCGAATGCCGACGATTCGGCTCGCATTCCCGGGCAGCGTCCCGAGCGTCACGTCTTGCCAGTTGCGCATCGCATCGAGCAGCGCCGAACCGAATGCCAGCGCGTTGCCGCGCGCGCTGCCGCAACTCAAGCGATTCCACGGATTCACCGCCGAACGCGGCACGTCGATCTCCATGAAAACCGAGCCGGCGTCGTACCGCGCGTTAATCGTCGCCGGAGCGTCCGCATCTTGCGGCGGTCCGGGGAGCAAGTCGATGGCGAACGTCGGCCAGCGCGGCAACGGACTGTCGAAGAAATGGATGGGAAAGTTGCTCGATAGTCCGCCGTCCGAAAACCACAGCACCTGCATGGTCCCATTGTCATCCAACGCGTAGAGCGGAAACGCGCAGAACAGAATGGGAAACGACATGCTCATGCGCGTCGCGACGATGATCGGGACGTTTGCCGCTGCAGGAAAGCGCCAATAGATCTTTCCGTCGTTCTGGGTAACGCCGCACGGCGCGCCCCAGGTCTTCATGTGGCTGACCACGTCGCCCGAGAAATAGCGCGCCACGTCGTGCTCTAAAAAGTAAAGCGAGGGTCGCGGCGCACCGTCCGCGTCGCGGTCCGTCGCCGGATCTGGAGTGGCGCCGATCGTCTCGTCGGCATCGAAGGGCAGTTGGAAAGGGCGGCCTAGGGTCACGCACGTCGTCATCATCCGGAAGTCCACACAGCGCTCGCCCGGCGAGGCGTCGTGCCACGACGGCTGCGGCGCGTTCCAGAGATCGCCGAAAGTCAACGGTCGCGAACGAGGCGTGCCGGCCGTTTGCGCGATGAACGCTTCCAGCCAGTTGAAGAGCGGCGGCACGTCTTTCGCCGCGATCTGCGTCGCGTCCACGCTTTCGTCGCCCGGCCAACGGTCCTGGTCGCGGTAGCCGTGACACCAGCCAAACGCATTCGCGTCCAACACCGCGACGAAGTGATAGACGAAGCGAATTGCAATGCCGACGAACGCCGCGATGAGGCCGAAGACGACGGACGCGGTGAAACACCGCCACAGATGGGAGGGCGGCACGGGCGATGCGACCGCAGCAAATACCGCGAACATTAGCGCAATCGTCAACAGCGGGATCCAAACGTAGCTCGCCAGCAGCGTAGCGAGCAGCCGTAAGAGCTTACGCCACATCGGTGCGTCGCCGAGCGGGATCATCGCAATTCGAAACAGCGTGCGCGCCAGCGGGTCCGGCGCGAAAAGGGCGAGCAGCGCGCCCTGGCGCCCCAAAAACTGCGGAAGCTTTGACAGTTGGGCGTAGCCTTCGCCCGACCCGGAGTTCCGGCGCCGATATTCCGCGGCGGCCGTGACGGCCGCGGCGATCGCTCCGACGGACGTTCCGCCGATGTTCTTGATCACGTAGGAGCTGGCCAGTTGACAGATCGCCGTCGGGTACACGACGCCGCTCGTGACGCCGCCCTTCATCACGACGTCGCACAGGCGTTGGATTCCGGGTGATTCGAAATTCTTCGCGGTGAACGCCGACGCTGTCATTGCCCTCCCATTCGACGACAAGAGACCGCTTGCCGTCCGAGAACACGTCGCGGATCGTTCCTGTGGCCTAACGATGCCAGGCGTGTGGCACAGGCCGGTCGCAAATTAACGACATGCATCGTCTCGACGGGCAGTGGATCTACTCGGCCAGCGACCTCAACGACTACCTGGAGTGCAGCCGCCTCACGGAGCTCGAGGCGTTGGTCGCGGCGGGCAAACTGTCGCTGCCCCAGACCGACGATCCTCAGGGGGATCTCGTCCGCCGTAAAGGCGAGGAGCACGAGCAGGCATACCTCGCCGCAGCACTCGACCACTTCGCGGGCGACGTGGAGCAGTTCGACCGCTGCGACGGCCGCATCGAGGCGTATCGCGAAGCGGAGGCCGCCACGCTGGCGGCCATGCGGCGCGGCGTGCAGCTCATTTATCAAGCGACGTTTTTTGACGGGCAGTTTTTGGGCCGCGCCGATTTTCTACGACGCATCGACGGCGTCGCTTCGGACTTCGGCAACTATAGCTACGAAGTCATCGACACGAAGCTCGGCCTCTCCGCAAAGCCGTACTACCTGGTGCAGCTGTGCAACTATAGCGAGCATCTGCAACGGCTGCAAGGACGCATGCCGGAGTTCGGCCACGTCGTCTTCGGAAACGGCAACGCACAAGCGTTCCGCCTCGACGATTATATGGCGTACTATCGCCGGCTGAAGCGAACGTTCGTGGAGTTCGCCGGCGAGCCCGCATTCCAGGCGATGGACGCGCCGCGCGCCTACCCCTTGAAGGTGGGCCACTGCAGGCACTGCCGCTGGAAGGAGCAGTGCGCGCAAAAACGCACCGACGACGACCACCTCGGGCTCGTCGCATGGATGCGTCGCGATCAAATCCAAAAACTGCAAGGCGGCGGCATCGCGCGGGTAGGCGAACTTGCGGAGGCCGGTGACGAGCTGCGCCCCAACGGCATGAGCCGTGAAACCTTTACAAAACTGCGCCGCCAGGCATCGCTGCAAGTACGCGGGCGCACGAGCGGCGAGCCGATCTTCGAAATCTTGGAGCACGAACCACCGCTGGGCTTCGCGCTCTTGCCCAATCCCGCTGCGGGTGACGTCTTCTTCGATATGGAGGGCGACCCGCTCTACGAGCCGGGCACAGGGCTGGAATACCTCTTCGGCTGTTGGACGCCGGACGACGATCCGAAATTCCGCGCATTTTGGGGAACGAGCCGCGCGGAGGAACGGCGGGCGTTCGAGGATTTCATCGACTTCATCGTCGAGCGCCGGCGCCGCTACCCGTCGCTGCACGTCTATCACTACGCGAACTACGAAAAAACGGCGCTGCGGCGGCTCGCCCAAGAGCACTGCACCCGCGAAGACGAGGTCGACGATCTGTTGCGGGGCGAGGTGCTCGTGGATCTCTTCGCCGTGGTTCGGCAGGCCCTCGCGATCTCCGAGGACGGCTACGGCCTCAAGAAGCTCGAGCGCTTTTATGAGTTCAAGCGGGATACCGACGTCAAGAAGGGCGACGAATCGATCGTCATGTTCGAGCGCTGGCTGCTCGAGCGCGACGCCGCGATCCTGCGCGACATCGAGGCCTACAATCGCGACGATTGCCGATCGACGCAGATCCTGCGCGACTGGCTCTTGCAGCGCCGCGATCAGGCGATCGCGCAGTTTGGCATCGATTTTCCCTTGCGTCCGGTCAAACAGCCGAACGAGCCATGTCATGCTGAATTCGAGCCGTCGTGCAAGAAGTGCGTGGATCGCCGAAACGACGAGCGCGAAGAGGAACGCCGCACCACGCTCGAGCGCGCGTTGCTGGCAGGCGTGCTTGCGCCCCGCAGCGATGAGGAGTATGCGCTGATGCAGCCGGATCGGCGGATGCGCTACCTGCTCGGCAACCTGCTTGCGTATCATCGCCGAGAAGAGAAGCCCGGCTGGTGGGAGTACTACGATCGCTGCGAAAACGTCGACAACCTCATCGAGTTCGACAAGCACGCGATGGGCGGGCTCGCGCTGCGCGAGGACGTCGAGGTGCAGCAAGTTAAGCGTAGCAAAGTCTACACCTACCAATTCCCCGACCAAGCCTACAAGCTGTCTGCCGGCGACGAAGTCCACGATCCACGCAAGCGCAGGGGCGTCGGCACTATTCTGAGCATTGACGGCGATGAAAATTTGCTTCGTCTGAAAACGACGTCAGAGACGGAGACGGCTCGCGCCGTCACGGAGTTCATCCCGGCGCCCCCTCCAAGAACGAACGAGCAACGTCGGGCGCTGCGGCGCCTCGCGGAATCGTTTGTGGCCGGTAAGATGGACGATGAGTATCCGGCGGCCTACGACCTGCTCTCGAATGCGCGACCCCGCGTTACCCCGGCGTTTGCGGCGCCTGACTCTCGCGCGGTCATCCGCCTTCAACCCGACGTCGTCAGCGCGGAATCGGTCTCCTCCGTCGTGCAGGCGCTGGACAACAGTTACCTTTTCATTCAGGGACCGCCGGGGAGCGGCAAGAGCACGTTCGGGTCACAGGTCATTTGCGACCTTATCGAGGCCGGGAAGCGCGTCGCCGTCACGAGCACCAGCCATAAAGCGATTCATAACCTGCTGCATAAGGTCGAGGACTGCGTCGGACGGCGTGGCAAGGCGTTTGTGGGACGCTACAAGCATACGGAGCCCGAATCGGAATACCATTCCAAGTTGCCGGTGCCGTTCATCGAGTCGACGAAGCGCAATGAGGAATTCTCCTCGAGCGAATACGACCTGGCCGGTGGAACGGCGTGGCTCTTCGCGCGCGAAGAGCTCTGCCAAAAGTTCGACTATCTCTTCATCGACGAGGCCGGGCAAGTTTCGCTCGCGGACGCGCTCGCCGTGTCGCAGTGCGCAAAAAACGTCGTGCTGCTCGGCGACCCATCGCAGCTAGCGCAGGTGAGTCAGGGGCGCCAGCCGCTGCACGCCGGCGATTCCGTGTTGCAGCACCTGCTCGGCAACGATAAAACCGTTTCAGACGATCGCGGCATCTTCCTCAACCTCACGTATCGCATGCAACCGCAGATTTGTGCGTTCATCTCGCAAGCGATGTACGACTGTCGCCTCGAACCGGCACAGAACGCGAAAGAGCACCACGTCCTCGCGCACGGACAACGCCTGGATGGCCTCTACTTTTTGGGCGTGCCCCACGAGAATAATGGCTCCAGTTCCCCGGAAGAGGCCGACGAGATCGTGCGCCAAATCGTGTTGCTCTGCGAAGAGCAAAGCGTCGCGGACGGGGACGTCATCGTCGTCACGCCGTATAACGCGCAGCGGCGACTGATCGCACGTAAGTTGCGCGATGCGGGCCTCGACGTGCCGGTCGGTACCGTGGACAAGTTCCAGGGGCAAGAGGCGGCGATCGTCTTTTACTCGATGGCGACGTCCAGCGGCGCAGACGTGCCGCGCGACCTGCAGTTTCTGTTCGAACGCAATCGCTTCAACGTGGCGATTTCGCGCGCGCGTGCGATGAGCGTCCTAGTCTGCAGTCCGCGCCTGCTCGACGTGGCATGCACCACGCCAGAGCAAATGGCGCTCGTGAACCTACTCTGCCTGTTCGCGGAACAAGCGCACCAAGGCGCACCGATCGTTCACGCGCCGGGACAGGTCTTGACGGCGCGCGGCTGTACGCCGGGATCCCAGAACCGCTTCGTCCAGCAGTCGCCTAACAGCGAACAGTAGCATAACTTCAGATCGATGCGGTGAGCGTCCGCGAGCACGCGCCGCGTGAGAAACTTGCCTTCGACCCGAAGCAGCTCGAGCTTCGTTCCTGCCGAGATGACGTCGCCTGGAAAAATCGAGCTGGCCGTCATGCTCGACGTGCCGTGAACGGGCGCGTTGGCCGCCTCTTGGTCGGCTTTGGCCTGCGTTCTGTCGGGCTGTATTGCCGCCTCGATCGCGGGCTGCGCGTTAGCGCCGGCGGGCCGCGCAATCACCTTGCCGTCGCGCGTGATCGCGGCGCCCATGATCAGCGCGGGGCCGATGCCTGCGTTGCTAATGTCCACCTCGAAGTATTTGTCGGGCGAGCTCGCGGTGACGAAGGTCAAGTACGGCCAGACCGTGGCGCTGAACTGCTTCCGAATCACGTAGGTTTGATAGGCCGACGAGCCCGCGGCGATTCCGCTGATCACCAGCGCCAGCACGGCGATGAACAAATCGAGGCGCAGCCGCTTCTCCTCCATTAGCGGTCGCTACGCCCTCGGTCCGTCAGCGGGCGCCGTCATCATCAACCGTTCCTTCTCATCG
>JAFAQW010000002.1 GCA_019245995.1 Vulcanimicrobiota bacterium
ATGGAGGTCGATTTTCACGCTTGCGCTGCCTTATCTTCGAGCACGCGCCGCTCCACCATCAGCGAGATCGCGGTTCGCTCGCTCTCGCCGACGGGGACGACGACAAATGACGGAATGCAGACCGCATCGAGATGCGCGCCCTTTAAATAGTTGCGCGCAATCGCCACGGCCTTGATCGCCTGGTTTATCGCTCCGGCGCCGACCGCCTGCAGTTCGGCCGTCTCGCGCTCGCGCAGCGCCGCGGCGAGCGCGCCGGCGACCGCATTGGGCGTGCTCTTTGCAGAGACTTTCAAGATCACGTCGGGATTCATGGGATGCCCTTCAAAAAAATCCGTTTGATTTCATTTGCCTTGCCGGAAATCCGGTCGATGGCCACGACCGCGCCGCAGAATTGCTTCGGTCCTTTGCGCTCGACGCTGAAGCGCTCGGACAGCCCACGGAGGAAGCGGTCGAGTACGGCGCCCGCTTCCATCCCGATCACGCCGTCGCTCGGGCCCGTCATTCCGAGGTCGCTCAAGAACGCCGTGCCGCCGGCCAAGATCTGCTCGTCGGCAGTCTGCACGTGCGTGTGCGTTCCCACGACGCAGGAGACGCGTCCGTCGAGATAGCGTCCCAGCGCGACTTTCTCCGACGTCGCTTCGGCGTGCACGTCCACGACCAGCACCGGCGTACGTTCGCGCAACTCGTCCACGAGCCGGTCGGCGCAACGGAACGGGTCGTCCACCGGCGGCATGAAGGTGCGACCCATGATGTTGAGCACGCCGACGGTGACGCCGTCGGCCGTGAACGTCGAGGCGCCGCGGCCGGGCACGCCGGAGGGATAGTTCGCGGGCCGCAGCACGCGCTCGCTGCTTTCGAGATATTGCACGAAGTCGCGCTTGTCGAAGATGTGATTGCCGCCCGTGATGAAGTCCACGCCGTTGTCGAACATCTCGTCGGCGGTCTGCGCGGTCAGCCCGAAGCCGCCCGCGGCGTTCTCGCCGTTGGCGATGCAGGCGTGGATGTGATGCTGGTCGCGCAGGAGCGGCAGGCAGCGCTTGAGCACCTCGCGGCCGGGCGATCCGACCACGTCTCCGACGATGAGGAGGTTCAGCGGGGGGCTAGTTAGCGGCGAGCCGAGGCCTTCGCTTTCTTTTGCGACTTCAAGAAATAGACCAGCACCCGTTTTTCTTCTCGAAAGCCCACGAGATTCTTGGACTGCGCGGGGTCGCGCAGCGCCTCGATCGCGTACAACGCGGCCTCGTCGTCGGCCGCCGGGTCGCTGTCGTAGTGGTCGTCGGGCAAGGGGCTGCGGACGAGCGCGTCGCCGCAGCGCTCGCTAAAGAAGGCGACTTGCAGCTCGAGCTCTTCCTTAGAGAAGGTCTCGAGGTCGCGGGTGACGTGCACGAAGGTCATCGCGCGGTCGCCCTCGCACTCGACGCGCAGCACCTCGGGCTCTTCCTTGGCTAACGCCACGAAGCCGCGCACGTGCTCCTCGATCGCCTCGACCATGGCCGACGCGGCGGCGCGGTCGAGCCGCTGGCGCACGACGAAGGTGAGGCGCAGCGAACGCTCCGGCGGGCCGGAGCGAATTGAAGCCAGCTCCGGAAAGCGCACCAGCAGTGCGCAAATCAGGCTGACCGTATCGGCGTTTTCGACGATGCGCGTGCTCATCTTTAAATAATTTCGATTCCGGTGTCCATCCCGCTCGGAGGGCCGATTCGCAAGGGGCAGGCTCAGTACGACGCCGCCCCAAGGCCTCCCCCCGGCCGTGCCTAGAAACAACCGGCGTGACCCTGCGGAAGGTTCCGAGCGCGCTTGCCTTGGGCTTACTCGCCTCGCTCGCCGCCCACGCGTTGCTCTACCGCGGCGCCCACGCGATGGGCGCCGAGTTTCAGGCGCTGCTGCTGCAAGTCGCGGCCCTGAGCCTCGTCGCGCTGATCGCGGCCTTCGGGAGCGCCGCCTGGCGGGGGGCCAAGGCCATCGCCGACGGCAGCGTCTTGGCCGCGCGCCTGGGCGGTTACCTGCCCTCGCCGCTCGCCGTCTTCGGGGCCGCCGCCGCGTGGTTCGTGCTGGCCGAGGCCGCCGAGCCACGCCACGCGGGCACCGCGTTGCTGCTGACCGCCGCTGCCTTGGCGCTCGCGGCCTGGCTCATGGTGGCACTGGGCCGCGGGATCTTGTCGGTTCTGGCGCGCGCGGCGATCGCGATCGTCCGCTGCGCCTTTGCGCCGCGCACGCAGCCGTTGCGGCGCGTCGTTTTTCGCGTTGCGCGCCCGAAGACGCCGCAATGCGCGCGGCGCCTTTTCGCCCGCCCACCTCCGGTCGTTTGGTTGTCTCGCGCGTAATCGCGCGCATTTAGCACAACTTTTCCATCGGAGGAATCCATGTTTCGTTTCATTGCGGCATTGCTTGCCGCGCAGCTTCTGTGCATCATCACGTACGCGACCGCGCAGGCGCACGTCGTCTGCGGAAACCGCGTTTTTCCAACCACGCTGACGATGGACGACCCCGGCGTGAGCGACGAACTCTCCCTGCCGACGATCAATCTCACGCCCACCCCCTCGGGTGAAAGCAACAGCTATGGCTACGAGTGGGACAAGACGATCACCGAAGATCTGGGCTTCGGAATCAACGGCAACTACGTGTCGCAACGCGGCGCGCAGAACCTCAACGGCTGGAACAACATCTCCGTAACGCTGAAGGATCAGCATCCCTGCATCGACCGCCATCCGCACGAGGAGTTGGTGTGGTCGGTGGGGCTGATCCGTCTGATTCCGGGGACCGGCGCGGCGCAACTGCGCAACGCAGGCGCGATCGCGAGCACCGGCAGCACCGCGCCGACCTTTTACTTCGGCAAGGGGCTGGGCGACGTAGCGGCGCCGTACCTGCGTCCTTTCGCAATCACCGGCGAGTTGAGCCGCGTCATCTCGGATTCGCCCGCCGTGAGCCCGAGCGGATGGAGTTATGCGGTGTCGTTGCAATATTCGTTGCCGTATTTGAAGCAGAACATCACGGCGCTGCCGGTGTCGCGCTTCATCACCGGCATGACGCCGCTTGTCGAGTTCGCCGTGAACGCGCCGGACGTCGGTCCGCCGAGCGCGACGATCTCTCCCGGCATACTATACGACGCCAACACCTGGCAGCTGGGCGCGGAGGCAATTCTGCCGGCGGACAAAGCCGCACACCAAGCGCAGGGAACCGGATTCATCATTCAGTTTCACGCCTTCCTGGACGCCTACTATAAGAACTGGTTCGGCAAACCCATCATCAACAGGAATCTCTGGAAATGAACACTGCACGACTCATCGCGGCGGCGATTTTTGCGCTCGCCGGATTCTTCGGCGCCCCGCCGGCGGCTCGGGCGCACGCGTTTCTCGATCACGCCGCTCCGGCCGTGGGCAGCACGGTGCCCAACCCGCCGCCCGTGATCCATTTGTGGTTCACGCAAGAGCTCGAACCGGCGTTCAGCTGGGTGACGGTCAGCGACAAATCCGGCGCTTCGGTCAGCGACGGTCCGGCCGCGATCGACCCGAGCAATAAAATGGAAATGACGGTTAAGCTGAAGCCGCTGCCGGCCGGCACGTATACCGTGAAATGGCATGCGCTGTCGGTGGACACGCACACGACCGAGGGCGACTTTACGTTCCAGGTCAAGAAGGGCTGAACATCGATCCGCTCCTGACCGTCATCCGGCTTCTCCATTATGCGGCGAGCGTGTTGCTCGAAGGCACGTTCGTCTTCTGGTGCTTGATCGCGTGGCCGGCGTTCCGTCGGGGCGGCGATGCGCCTGCGTTTGAGGCGCGGATGAATCGGACGGTCTCGTGGCTCGCGTGGGCGAGTTTGCTGGTGGCGGTCGTCAGCGGCGCCGGCTGGCTCGTGATCGTCGGATCGAACATGAGCGGAACGCCGCTCGCCGCGGTGTTACACGGACCGGTCCTCGGCATCGTGTTGACGCAAACGCGCTTCGGCACGGACTGGGAGATCCGCGCGGCGTTCATCGCGGTGGTCGCGCTGTGTCTCCTGGTGCAAAGGGGAGGCCGCCGGCGCGCGGCCGCATCGATCGGGTTCGCGCGCGCGGCGGCGTTCGTTGCGGCTTTGGCGTGGGCGGGGCATGGGGCGGCGACGGAGCAGGTGCCGTTCGACGCGCTCCATCTCCCCGCCGACATCTTGCATCTGCTCGCCACGGGCGCGTGGCTGGGAGCGCTTCTGCCCTTGGTACTGTTGCTGTTTGCGGCGCGACGGGACGGCGCCCCCGACGCGGTCGGCGTGGCTCGCGTGGCGACGCTCCGTTTTTCGGTGCTCGGCCTCGCTTGCGTCGGAACGCTGATCGTGACCGGCATCGTCAACACGTGGTTCTTATCCGGCAGCGTCCCCGCGCTACTCGGAACGCTCTACGGACAACTCTTGCTCGTGAAAATCGCCCTGTTCGCCGGGATGATCGCCGTGGCGAGCGTGAATCAGCGGAGACTATTGCCGGCGCTCGCGCAGGCCGGCTACGACGACGTAGTGCGATTGCCAACGATTCGGAAAGTCGGGCGCAACGCTGCGATCGAGGCGAGCCTCGGCGTCTTCGTGCTGGCAATCGTGGGGGTGATCGGCGTGTTGACGCCGGGCTCCCACACGGAGCCGCGCTGGCCGCTGCCGTTCCGATTCGATCTGGGCGAGATGGCGCCGGCGCTGCGCATCGGACTTCTCATCACGATTGCGGCGGCGATTCTTTGCCTTGCCGTACTCGCGCTCAATGCGGAGAGAAAACGCTATCGCCAGATGACGGCTGCTCTCGTCGTTTTCCTGGTCCTTGCCGTCACGGGTTGGTATCTGTTGCGTCCGGCCATCGTTGCGGCGTATCCGACGAGCTTTTACGCATCAACGCAAGCGTATGCCGCGCCGTCCGTAACGCGCGGCGCGCCGCTGTACGCGCAGAACTGCGCCGTCTGCCACGGAGCCGACGGGCGCGGCGACGGCCCGCTTTCGCGCAAGCTCCCCATTCGGCCGGCGGATTTGACCGAGCCGCATCTCTTCGCGCACAAAGCCGGCGAACTGTATTGGTGGGTGAGCAACGGGCGCGACAATGGCGTTATGCCGGGCTTCGCCGACAAGTTAAGCTCCGACCAGCGCTGGGATCTGATCAACTTCCTGCTGGCGCGCGCGGCCGGCGCAATGACGAAGGAGATCGGCCCGCAGATCGGCACCAAGGCTGTGCCGCCGTTGCCTGATTTTGCCTTCGAGCAAAGCGGCGCGCAAAATACGTTGAGTCAGACGCTCAAGAGCGGCCCGACTCTGGTGATATTATTCGGGACGCCGGTGCCGCGCGCGCGGCTCGAGGAGCTTGCGCGAGCGAAGCTACGATTTGCTGCCGTGGATTTACACGTGATTGCCGTGGCGCTCGATCGATCGAAGGTCGAAGCGCCCTTTATTGTCGCGGTGTCGGACGATGCTCGGACTACGCTCGCGCTGTTTCGATCGCGCGCGGACGGCGGCGACACCGAGCTGCTGCTCGATCGCGGCGGCAACATTCGCGCGCGCTGGACTGCCGTGGGGCGCGTGGCGGATGCTGCAACCCTATTGGCGGATGCGGTCAGCGTAGCGAAGATTCCCGTGGCGGCCGCGAACCACGCCGGGCACGGTCAGTAGATGAGAAAGACGGCTACGTTAGGGCCGTTGACCGGTGATCGCCAAGCCGAAATGAGGCTCGTGCGAGGAGGTGCGTCAAGGGTAGTCAAACTCGCCGACCCCCCCCCGAAACGACCGTTGGCTCGTAAGGTTTTGTATGCTACCATGATTTTAGGCGCGCTCGCGATCGCGCGTCGGGATTCATGGAGGTTGGAGCAAATGCGTTTATCAGTAATCTCGTTACGTTATTTGTCAGTGGTGGTGCTCGTTGTGTTTGCCGGATGCACGGGCAACGCGCAAGGGCCGCAGAGCGTGCCGATCGGCGCGACAACCGTACGCGGAACGGGCAGCGCGCAAACCGCGCACCAATTGGTGCGTCGGCCAGGCCTGACATATCATCTCCTCCATACATTTGGCGCTAATGGGGATGGCTCTATGCCGGAGGCGAGTTTGCTCGACGTCAACGGCGCGCTGTACGGAACTACGATCGGCGGAGGTTCCTACGGGTATGGAACCGTGTTCAAGGTCAGTGCGTCGGGGCAAGAGACGATACTGCACAGCTTTAACTTCACGGATGGATCGGGCCCCGTAGCGCAACTAACGAACGTCAACGGTACGCTCTACGGAACGACCCTCAACGGAGGAGCATATAAGGCCGGTACCGTTTTCGGTATGAGCCAAGGCGGCAAACTGACGACGATTTACAACTTTACCGGCGATGGTGATGGGAGCGGGCCGTTGGGCCTGATCAACGTCAACGGCACATTGTACGGAACGACCGATTTCGGGGGCACGCAGGATGGTGGCACGGTGTTCAGCGTCACAACAACCGGAAAAGAGACGGTACTGCATCGGTTCACCGGAGGATCGTCGGACGGCTTAGAACCAATGGCAGGGCTACTCAACGTCGGCGGCACGCTTTACGGCACGACGTCCCTTGGGGGTAGCTCGAACTGTGGCAACACTGGGTGCGGGGCCGTATTCTCCGTAACGACATCGGGCAGCGAGAAAGTGCTTCACGGCTTCGCCGGGCCGCCTGATGGTGAGTCGCCGGAGGCGAGCCTGATCAACATTAGCGGCACGCTCTACGGCACGACGGCGTACGGCGGCAATATGAACTGTCCCAGCGGCGTTGGGTGCGGGACCGTGTTCTCGATCACGACGTCAGGCAACGAGAAAGTACTTTACAACTTCGCGGGCTCTCCGGACGGCGCATATCCGAAGGCAAAGCTGACGAAAGCAAGCGGCATACTTTACGGAACGACGGCCGGGGGCGGTGCGTACAGCTGTCACACGCAGGACGCTCCCGGGTGCGGCACCGTTTTTTCAATAAGCTCGTCCGGTGCCGAAAGCGTCATTTACTCGTTTGCGGGTCGCGGCAAACTCGGTCATCCTGACGGCTCAGAACCATGGGCAGGCGTGATCGACGTCAACGGCACGCTGTATGGCACGACCACAGCCGGCGGAAAGTACAACCAAGGGACAATCTACGAACTAGTGCCAAGCGCCGCCTCACACTAGGTTGCGACCGCCGCTACTTTGTGGTACAAAGTAGCTATGCTGGAGCTACTGAGGCGGCCCGGCGGGTTCGTTCCCCT
>JAFAQW010000008.1 GCA_019245995.1 Vulcanimicrobiota bacterium
GCACGCTCGACACGGCCGGCACGGCCAACCGCAAGCAAGGTCGCTCGAAGTACGGCGCCAAACGCGATAAGAAGAAGTAACTCCGCGAAGCTCAGGCTTGATAAGGAAAGCATAGATTGCCACGTAAAGGACCCGCTCCGAAGCGCCAGATTCTTCCGGATCCTCGCTTCAACTCGAAAGTCTTGGCGCGCTTCATCAACAAGGTGATGCTGCGCGGCAAGAAGTCCACGGCCGAGCACATCACCTACGGTGCGCTCAATATCGTCGCGGACAAAAGCGGTAAGGATCCGATGGAAATCTTCTCCACGGCGCTCTCCAACGCGATGCCGCTGGTCGAGGTCCGGCCGCGGCGCGTCGGCGGCGCGACCTACCAGGTGCCCATGGAGGTGCGTCCCGACCGCCGCCAGGCGATGGCGATGCGCTGGCTGATCGGTTTTGCACGGGCCCGCAACGGGCACTCCATGGAAGAGAAGCTCGCCGCAGAGCTGCTCGACGCGTCGAACAATACCGGCGCGACGATCAAAAAGCGCGAAGATACGCACAAGATGGCCGAAGCCAACAAAGCGTTCGCGCACTATCGATGGTAAACACCGCACAAAAATAACGCCATGGCTGTAAGGGAATATCCGCTCGAGCGAACGAGGAACATCGGCATTGCCGCGCACATCGATGCGGGCAAGACAACCTGTACGGAGCGAATCCTGTTCTTCACGGGCCGCGTCCACAAGATGGGCGAGGTGCACGACGGCGCCGCCACGATGGACTGGATGGTGCAAGAGCAGGAGCGCGGCATCACGATCACGTCGGCCGCGTCCGCGACGACGTGGCGCGACACGCGCATCAACATCATCGATACGCCGGGCCACGTTGACTTTACCGTCGAGGTCGAGCGTTCTCTGCGCGTGCTTGACGGACTCGTCGCGCTGTTCGACTCGGTTGCGGCGGTGCAGCCGCAGTCGGAAACGGTGTGGCGTCAGGCCAACAAATATAAAGTTCCGCGCATCGTCTTCGTCAACAAGATGGACCGCGTCGGCGCCGACTTCTTCAACGTCGTAGAAAAGATTCGCGAGCGTTTGGGCGCGCGCGCCGTGCCCATTCAGGTGCCGATCGGCGCCGAAGACAAGTTCAAGGGCGTCGTGGATCTCTTCACGATGAAGAAGATCGTCTACACCGACGATCTCGGCTCAACCATGGCGCTGGAAGACGTCGAGGAGGGCGAGCTGCGCGACCTCGCAATGGAATGGCGCCAGCATCTCGTCGAAGCGATCGCCGAGCAGGATGACGAGTTGCTCGAGATGTTCTTCGAGGGCAAAGACCTGCCGATCGACCGCATGAAGACGGCGCTGCGCAAGGCGACGATCGAGGGCACCGTGCTGCCGATGCTGTGCGGCTCCGCCTTCAAGAACAAGGGCGTTCAGCCGCTGCTCGACGCGGTGGTCGAGTATATGCCCTCGCCGCTCGATGCCAAACCGATCGTCGGCCGCGATCCCAAGGGCGGCGCCGAAATCGTACGCAAGCCCGACGACAACGAACCCTTCTGCGCGCTGGCATTCAAGATCGCCACGGACCCGTACGGCAATCTCACCTATTTCCGCGTCTATTCCGGGGTGCTCAATAAAGGCAGCTACGTCCTGAACTCGCGGACCGGCCGAAAGGAGCGCATCGGCCGCGTCTTGCGCATGCATGCCAACCATCGCGAAGACATCGACGCGATCGGCGCGGGCGACATTGCGGCGGCGGTCGGCCTCTCCGACACGCGCACGGGCGACACGCTCTGCGACGAGCGCCATCCCATCGCGCTGGAGTCCATTACGTTCCCGGAGCCCGTGATCCACCAGGCGATCGAGCCGAAGACCAAGGGCGACCAAGACAAGCTCGGCCTCGCGTTGACGCGCCTCGCGCAAGAAGATCCGACCTTCCGCATGCGCACCGACGAGGAAACGCAGCAGACGATCATCGCCGGCATGGGCGAGTTGCACCTCGAGATCATCCTCGATCGCCTTCGCCGCGAGTTCAAGGTCGAAGCGAACGTCGGCAAGCCGCAAGTCGCGTACAAAGAAGCGATCACGCGCACCATGGAAAAAGAGGGCCGCTTCGTCCGCCAGACCGGCGGTAAGGGGCAATACGGCGACGTCTGGCTGCGCGTCGAACCGCAGCCGCCCGGCACGGGGTTCGTTTTCGAATGGAAGATCGTGGGCGGCGTCATTCCCAAGGAGTACCAAAAGGCCGTCCAAGAAGGGGTGCGGGAGTCCGCGCAGAGCGGAGTCCTAGCCGGTTTCCCGGTGGTGGACTTCAAAGCGGAAGCGTTTGACGGTTCGTATCACGAGGTCGACTCCTCGGAAATGGCGTTCAAGATCGCCGCGTCCATGGCGTGGAAAGAGTGCAACCGAGCCGCGGGACCGATCTTGCTCGAACCGATCATGAAAGTCGAGGTCACGACGCCCAAGGAATACATGGGCGCGATCAATGGCGACCTCAGCCGCCGGCGCGGCGCCATCCAGTCCACGGAAGAAGCGCCGGGCGGCGCGCAGGTCGTCACCGCGCACGTTCCGCTTTCCGAAATGTTCGGGTACGCCACGGACATGCGCTCGGCGACGCAAGGCCGGGCGACGTACACGATGGAGTTCTCGCACTACGAAAAGGCGCCCAAGAGCGTGGAGGAAGAGATCGTCGCGAAAGCCGCCGGCAAAAAGCTAGCTCCGGCCTAGAGCGCGCACGCCGTACGAGAATCGGGATAGACCCCGATCACGAGCAAGGAGCCAGCGCGCAAATAAGCTCTGATCTTGTCATCAACGCATGAGTCTATCGCGCGTGCCCCGCGACCGCTGGCGCGAGCGTTGACAGGGCGCCGCGAACCTTGGTACGATTCCGTGGCTGTGCGCCCTCTCCGAGGGCGTTTTGCCGCCTAGTGGGGCAGAGCCCGCCAGAACGCCTGGCACCGTGTACAGCGAAATCCGCTTGAGGGAGTTCAATGGCAAAACAAAAGTTCGAGCGCAAGAAGCCGCACGTCAATATCGGCACGACGGGACACGTCGACCACGGTAAGACGACGCTGACGGCCGCCATCATGCACTGTCTAGCGACCGAGGGGTTGGCGCAGAAAGTCGGCGTCGACCAGATCGACAACGCGCCCGAAGAGAAAGAGCGCCGCATTACGATCGCGATCTCGCACCAAGAGTACGAGACGCCTAAACGCCACTACGCGCACGTGGACTGCCCCGGGCATGCCGACTATATCAAGAATATGATCACGGGCGCCGCGCAGATGGACGGCGCCATTCTGGTGGTCGCGGCGACGGACGGGCCGATGCCCCAGACGCGCGAGCACATTCTCTTGATGCGCCAGGTCGGCGTGCCCCGGATCATCGTCTTCCTTAATAAGGTGGACATGGTGGACGACGAGGAGCTGCTCGAGCTGGTCGAGATGGAGATCCGCGAGCTGCTCACCCAGTACGAGTTCCCCGGCGACGACACGCCGATCATCCGCGGCTCCGCGCTCAAGGCGCTCAACTCGAGCGGCCGTCGCGGCGACCCCGATGCAGACCCCATCTTCAAGCTGATGGACACCGTGGACGAGTACATCCCCGAGCCCCAGCGCGAGGTCGACAAGCCGTTCCTCATGCCGGTCGAAGACGTCTTCACGATCACAGGTCGCGGTACGGTCGGCACCGGCCGCGTCGAGCGCGGGCAGGTGAAGGTCGGTGAAGAGGTCGAGATCGTCGGGCTCAAGGAGGAGACGAAGAAGACCGTCGTCACCGGCATCGAGATGTTCCGCAAGCTGCTCGACGCGGGCATTGCCGGCGACAACATCGGCGTGTTGCTGCGCGGCGTCGATCGCAACGAGATCGAGCGCGGACAGGTCCTCGCGAAGCCCGGCTCGGTGAAGCCGCACAAGAAGTTCAAGGCCGAGGTGTACGTGCTCTCCAAGGACGAGGGCGGACGCCACACGCCCTTTTTTGCCAACTACCGGCCGCAGTTTTACTTCCGCACGACGGACGTTACGGGAACGATCAAACTGCCCGACGGCGTCGAGATGGTCATGCCGGGCGACAACGTGCAGATGGACGTGGAGCTGATCACGCCGATCGCTTGTGAAGAGGGCCTGCGTTTCGCGATCCGCGAGGGCGGACGGACCGTCGGCGCCGGAGTCGTCACCGCGGTCGCCGAGTAGAAACGGGAAGCCTCGCGCATGGCCAAGCAAATGATTCGCATCCGCCTCAAAGCCTACGATCACCGGATTCTCGACCAATCGGCGGAGCGAATCGTTGATACGGCCAAGCGCACGGGCGCCTTCGTCAACGGCCCCGTGCCGTTGCCCACAGAGATCAACCGGTTTTGCGTGCAGCGCTCGACCAACAATGACAAGAAATCCCGCGAGCACTTCGAGATGCGCACCCACAAGCGCCTCATCGACATCCTGCAAGCCTCGCCGAAGACGATGGACGCCCTGATGCACCTCGATCTGCCGGCGGGAGTAGATATCGAGCTGAAGGCCTAACCTCCGCCGCACGCCGTTCGAAACGTGAGGTAACGCATGGAAGTCAAAACGACCTATCTCGGAACGATGATTGCGCTCGCGACCGTGGCCTTTGGGTTGCTGGCCGCGGGTGCGTGGAACAAGTTCATCGCCGATCTCATCGGCCTCTTCTTGAAGCCCGGCAGCGGTGTTTGGGCGGAGTTGATCTACGCCTTGATCGTGACGGTCATCGGCATCTTGGTAATTCAGGCGCTCGGCAGACTGTCCGAACGCGACGTCGGCCCGCGCATCTAGCACCGCGCGCGAGATAGCGGCGGCCAAGCGTGGGGATATTAACCCCACCTTACCGAACGACGCCGCATGCCCATCGAACTCCATGAAGTGCGATCGCGCGCCTTCCGCGGCACGAAGCGCCGAATATATCATCTCCTCAACGAGATGGGTACGTCGGGCGATCAGATTTGGCCATTCGCTTCGCAGCCGTTCATGCGATCGCCGGGGCCGCTCGTCCCAGGGCGAACGGAGGAGTGGCATTTGGGAATCCACGCCGTGCTCGAGGATGCGGTTCCGGAGGAACGGATCGTCTGGCGTTTTCGCAACGACGGCATGGACGGCACGCACGGCTTTTTTTTGAGCACTCAAGGCAAGGAAACGCTCCTGGAATATCGCGTGGAGGCAACGCTGTCCGACACCGACGGCCGTTTGCTCTGGCGCCGATTCGAGGATCAGTTCGAACGCTCCACCGAGGCACTGTTCGACAAGCTCGCTCGCGTCTTGAAGCGTTGACGTGGATCTCGTCGGCCTCTCGGCGCTCCTATCCGACGAGGAGCGCCTAGTTCGCGACACGGTGCGCGCGTACGTCGAGGCGCGCATCCTCCCCAACGTCGCGGAATGGTTCGAAGAGGGCATTCTGCCGCGCGAACTCGGCGTCGAGCTCGGGC
The DNA here is from genome assembly GCA_019245995.1 of Vulcanimicrobiota bacterium. Classification (GTDB taxonomy): domain Bacteria; phylum Vulcanimicrobiota; class Vulcanimicrobiia; order Vulcanimicrobiales; family Vulcanimicrobiaceae; genus Cybelea. Next base: position 5,419 of record JAFAQW010000008.1, read on the forward strand.
GTTTAGGCCTGCTGGGCATGCACCTTTCGGGCTACGGGTGCGCCGGCGCCGGCGCGGTCGCCTACGGTGTAGCATGCATGGAGCTGGAAGCGGGCGACTCGGGTGTCCGCAGTTTCGCGTCGGTTCAGGGATCGCTGGCCATGTACGCGATCTATCGCTACGGCGACGAGGCGCAAAAGCAGCAGTGGCTTCCACCCATGGCGCGCGGCGAGCGCATCGGTTGTTTCGGCCTGACGGAACCGGACTTCGGAAGCAATCCCGCGGGCATGCGCACCTATGCGAAACGCGACGGCGACGACTGGGTGCTCAACGGCACGAAGATGTGGATCACGAACGGTTCCGTCGCGGATTGCGCGATCGTCTGGGCGCAGACCGACGGCGGGATCCGCGGCTTCATCGTCCCGCGAACGGTCAAGGGCTTCAGCGCGAAAGACATCCACCGAAAGCTGTCGCTGCGGGCCTCGATCACGAGCGAACTCGCGCTGGACGACTGTCGCTTGCCGGAGGACGCGCTGCTGCCGGGGGCAAGCGGCCTGGCCGCGCCGCTGTCGTGTCTAAACGAAGCGCGCTACGGCATCATCTGGGGCGCGATGGGGGCCGCGCGAACCTGTTACGAAACGGCGCTCGAGTACGCCAAGACGCGCGTCCAGTTCGGCCGGCCAATCGGCGCCTACCAGCTGACGCAGGAGAAACTCGTCAACATGCTGCTCGAGTTGAGGAAGGGAACGCTCCTGGCGCTCACGCTCGGGCGCGCCAAGGACGAGGAGCGCGCGCACGCCGTGGAGGTCAGCCTTGCCAAGCTCAACAACGTGCGTGAGGCGCTGCGCATCGCGCGCGAGGCGCGCACGATCCTGGGCGCCAACGGCGTCACGCTGGAATACCCGGTGATCCGGCACATGAACAACCTCGAGTCGGTGCTGACGTACGAGGGCACCTCTGAAATGCACACGCTCATTGTGGGCAAGGAAATTACGGGCATCGAGGCGTTCGCGTAGGCGCTGCGCGCGAGCCTTGACCGCAATCGGCGGCCCTGGTAAACTGCCAGGGTTGCCTGGGCGGCGCGCTCACCGATACGCCTGGCACAGTGTGCTTATACCGTTCGTTTGCGAGAGGGGCATGAAGAATATTCTCGGGCGTAAGGTCGGAATGACCAGCGTCTTCACCGCTGATGGCCGGGCTGTTCCGGTCACGGTGATCGCTGCGGGTCCATGCACCATCGTCGAGCGTAAAACTTTAGATCGCCACGGCTACGACGCCGTCGCGTTGGGCTTTGAGACCCTCAAGCGTAACCGCGCAAGCAAGCCGCTCGGCGGCCACTTCAAGAAACTGGGTGTCGAGCCGTTTCGCTTCGTTCGCGAGTTCCGGGACGACATCGAAGGGGAGGTCGGGCAGAGCGTGACCGTCACCGGCTTCGAGCCGGGCGACCGCGTGGACGTTCGCGGCGTTTCCAAAGGCCACGGTTTCTCGGGCGGCATCAAGCGGCACAACTTCCGCGGCGGCGGCGCCAGTCACGGCTCGATGATTCATCGCCAACCGGCCTCAAACGGAGACACGAATGCGGGCCGGACGACGAAAGGTAGCCGTCGTCCCGGACACTACGGCGTCGATCGCACGACGCTGCAGAATTTAGAGGTCGTTCGGGCCGACGGGGAGCGCAATCTCTTGCTCGTTCGCGGAGCGGTCCCGGGCGCGCGCAACGCCCTCTTGATGGTGCAGCGCAGCGTCAAGGGGCGGCGCAAGGCGTAATGCCGGACGTTATCGATCTCAGCGGCAAGGTGATCGGCTCCGCGCCAAAACCCTCGTTCCCCGACGCGAAGCGCGAGCGCCGCGACGTGATTTTTCGCGCGGTCCACCGCGAGTTTGCCAATGCCCGTGCGGGCACCGCTTCGACCAAGAAGCGCGACGAGGTGGCCGGGGGCGGGCGCAAGCCGTGGCGTCAAAAAGGCACGGGCCGCGCGCGCCAGGGGTCGATTCGCTCGCCGCAGTGGCGACACGGCGGCGTGGTCTTCGGGCCGCAGCCGCGCAGCTTCGCGGAGGGGCTCAACAAGAAGGAACGCCGCGGCGCGTTCTTGGCCGCACTAGCCGAGCGCTTCGACAACGACGCCGTCACGTTGCTTGATCCCAAGGACTTCTCGTTGTCTAAGACGCGCGACATGGCGGCGTTGATTTTCGGCAGCGCGAAGGGCGCCCGAAAAGGCGCCTCCACCCTCATTGTGTGCCGCCGCGACGAGCCGCAATTGGTGCAGATTTCTCGCGTGGCCAAGAACTTGCCACGCGTCGCGGTGACGGAGGACGGCGCGCTCGACGTCAAGGACGTGCTGCGCTTCGAGCGCCTGATCTTCACCGTCGGCGCGTTGGAAGCGCTGCGCGATCGCCTGGGACTGACCGAGGAGCCGAGCAGTGGACGCGCGTGAAGTGATCGTCGCGCCGCGCATCACCGAAAAGGCCATGGCGGACGCGCTCGTGCATCAATATACGTTCGTCGTCCATCCGCGCGCGACGAAGACGCAGATCCGCCACGCCATCGAAGAGATCTTCAAGGTAAACGTTCTGCACGTGAATACGGTGAACGTCCGCGGCAAGGCGCGCACCTTCGCGCGCCGCGGCCTGCGTACGACGGGCAAGCAGAACGACTACAAAAAAGCCATCGTCACCCTGAAGGCCGGTCAAAAGATCGAGCTCGGCGGCGTGAACTACTTCGAGCAGTAAATGCCAGTAAAGAAATACCGGCCGACGTCCCCGGGGAAGCGGTTTCTAACGACGCTGGACTTTTCGGACCTCAGCGAGGTTCGGCCGGAGCGCTCGCTCGTGGAGGTCCGCAAGAAGCATTCGGGCCGCAACAACAACGGGCACATCACCGTTCGTCACCGAGGCGGCGGAACGCGGCGGCTTTACCGCATCATCGACTTCAAGCGCGCCAAGGACGGCGTTCCCGCGAAGGTCGCCACGATCGAGTACGATCCGAACCGCTCGTGCCGCATCGCGCTCCTGCACTACCGGGACGGCGAAAAGCGCTACATTCTGGCGCCGTTGGGGCTGCAGACGGGCGACGTGTTGGAGTCCGGCCCCTCTGCCGACATCAAAATCGGCAACGCGTTGCCCATAAAGAATATCCCGGTCGGCAGCGTCATTCACAACATCGAAATGCGTCCTGGCGAGGGCGGTAAACTGGTTCGTTCGGCGGGCGTCGCGGCGCAGCTGATGGCGAAGGAGGACGCGTACTCGCAGGTGCGCATGCCGTCGGGGGAGGTGCGCCGGATTCACGTGGAATGCCGCGCGACCATCGGTCAGCTCGGCAACGTGGAGCACGAGAACCAAATCATCGGCAAGGCGGGGCGCATGCGCCATATGGGCAAGCGCCCGAGCGTGCGCGGCATCGCAATGAATCCCGTGGACCACCCCCACGGTGGGGGCGAGGCGCGATCGACCTCCGGCCGTCCTCCGACGACGCCGTGGGGACAGATGACGATGGGCAAAAAGACGCGCCGCAACAAGCGCACCAATAAGATGATCGTCCGCCGTAGAGGTTCCAAATAGCATGGCCCGCTCGCTGAAGAAAGGCCCCTTCGTGGCGCCGCACCTGGTCGCGAAGATCGAGCGCCTCAACGAGACGCGCGAACGTCGCGTCATCAAGACCTGGAGCCGCGCATCGACGGTATTGCCCGCGATGGTCGGTCATACGATCGGCGTGCACAACGGCAAGACCCACATCCCGGTGTACATCAGCGAAAACATGGTCGGACATAAATTGGGCGAGTTCGCACCCACGCGACACTTTCGGGGCCACGGCGGCGAGAAGGCGACGGTGAAGTCGTGAACGCGCAGCCTCCCTACGCGGTCGCGCATCTGCGCTTCGTTCGCACGGCTCCGCGCAAGCTGCGCCGCGTCGCCGACGCGATTCGGGGCAAGCGCGTGGCGGAGGCGCTCGCCGTCTTGCAATTCACGCCGGTGCACGCGGCCGAGCCGATCGAGAAACTCGTACGCAGCGCGGTTGCGAACGCTTCGAACAATCACGACATGAACGGTGATGAGCTCTACGTGGCGCGCATTACGGTCGATGGCGGGCCTGGTGGACGCTTTACAAAGCGGCTCGATCCCCGCGCCCAAGGCCGCGCCGCATTCAAGCGCAAGCGGCTCTCGCACGTGACGGTGATGCTCGCGGAAACTCCACCGGCCAAACCGCCCAAGAGGCCCGCCGGTGCATCGGTGCAGGCCGCGCAACAGCCGCGCCGCGCCGCCGCTGCGGCGGCGAGCACGTCGCCGAAAAAATCGCGCAGGTCGCGCAAACAGCGCCAAGCCGCCGCAAAGGAAGCATAAATGGGGCAGAAGATTCATCCGGTCGGCATGCGGCTCGGCATCACGCGCACTTGGGACAGTCGCTGGTTCGAGAAGAAGCATTACGTGGATTGGCTGCACGAAGACGTCGGCATCCGCAAGTCGTTTAATCGGTGGATGCGTTCGGCTGCGATCAGCAAAATCGAGATCGAGCGCCGCGCCAACCAGGCGCGGGTTATCGTCAACACGGCAAAGCCCGGCATCATCATCGGCAAGCGGGGCGTGGGGATCGACGAGATCCGTAAGAATCTGGAACAGCTCACCGGCAAGAACGTCGCCGTCAACGTGATGGAAATTTCGCATCCCGAGATCGACGCGAGGCTCGTCGCGCAAAACATCGTGGATCAGCTCGAGAAGCGCATCGCCTTCCGGCGCGCAATGAAACAGGCCATAATGCGCACCATGCGCGCCGGCGCCCGGGGCATCAAGGTCCAAGTCTCGGGCCGGTTGGGCGGCAACGAGATCGCGCGCACCGAGCATAACGCCGACGGCAAAGTGCCGCTGCACACGTTGCGCGCCGACATCGACTACGCCCAAGTCGAGGCCTTTACGACCTTCGGGCGTATCGGCGTGAAGGTCTGGATCTACCGTGGCGAGGTTCTTCCGGATCAGGCGCGCGGCGATGGCGCCTTGCGCGAGCGTGGCGATCGCGGGCGCGACCGCGCGCCGCGCGGCGGCCGGCCGCGCACGCGCGAACCGCGGCTGCCGTCACCACAGAGCGGCGCCGCCTTCACGGCACCGGAGCCTGCCCCCGAGCCCGCTCCCGCAGAAGTGACGCCGTAGCATGCTCACTCCAAAGCGCGTTAAGTGGCGTAAGGTGCAACGCGGTCGCATGACGGGTTCGGCCGCGCGCGGCAACGCACTGTCGTTCGGCGATTTCGGACTGCAGGCGATGGAGCCGTGTTGGATGACCAACCGGCAAATCGAAGCGGCCCGTATCGCGATGACCCGCCACATCAAGCGCGGCGGCAAAGTTTGGATCAAGGTTTTTCCCGACAAGCCGGTCACGAAGAAGCCGGCCGAAGTGCGCATGGGCTCCGGAAAAGGCAATCCGGAGATTTGGGTGGCGGTCGTTCGCCCGGGGCGCGTGCTGTTCGAGCTCTCCGGCGTCGCGCCGACCGTCGCCCGGGAAGCGCTGGCGCGGGCCGCGGCCAAACTGCCGATCGGCACCAAGATCGTCTCACGGGAAGAAGGATAGCGTGAAACACAAAGATCTCGAAGCGTTGCGCGATCTGTCGGTGCGTGAACTGCAGCAGAAGGCGCGCGAGACGAAGGCGGAGTTGTTCAACCTGCGCTTCGCCCTGCGAACCGGACACCTGACGGACTTCAGCAAGATCCGGGCCATGCGCCGCACGTACGCGCAGATCCAGACCGTCATCTACGAGAAGCGTCTCGCCGGAGCCGAACATGGAGCAGCATAGCGTGGTCGAGCCTGCGGGCGGCGGCGCCCGCAAAGCGCGCCGGGTCAAACAGGGACGCGTCGCTTCCAACAAGATGGATAAAACGATCGTGGTCGTCGCGGAAACGCGCGTGCCCCATCCCTCGTACGGCAAGATCGTGCGAAAGTCGGCGCGCTTCAAGGCGCACGACGAGCGCAACGAGGCCAACATCGGCGACGTCGTACGCATCATGGAGTGCCGGCCGCTGTCGCGCGAAAAACGCTGGCGCCTGGTCGAGATCGTGCAGCGCGCACAATGATTGCACAAGAGACGCGGCTCAAGGTCGCCGACAATAGCGGGGCGCGCGAGCTGCTGGTCATTCACGTCAGCGGCGGCGGACGTCACGTGTACGCGCACGTGGGGGACATCGTCGTCGGCACCGTCAAGAGCGCGATTCCGGGCGCGGCCGTGAAGAAAGGCCAGGTCGTCAAGGCGGTGGTCGTGCGTACGAGCGCGCCGATCCGTCGCGGCGACGGTTCGGTTGTGCGCTGCGACGACAATGCCTGCGTGATCATAAAAGGCGAGAAAGATAACCTGGATCCGCGCGGGACGCGCGTTTTCGGACCGGTGATGCGCGAACTGCGCGAGCGCGGGTTCTTGAAGATCGCGTCTTTGGCGCCTGAGGTCTTGTAAGATGATGAAACGGACCATCGTTAAAGGCGATACCGTGATGATTCGCCGAGGGAAGGAGCGCGGCAAGCGCGGTACGGTGAAGGCCGTGCAGGCGGCCGCAGGAACCGCCACGGTGGAGGGTGCCAACGTCGTGAAGCGCCACACCAAGCAAGGCACCAAATCGGGCAATATGGGCGGCGCCACGCAGACCGGCGGGATTGTTGAGAAGGAGTCACCGCTGCCGCTATCGGTCCTACAGTACGTTTGCGAAAAATGCAAGCTTCCGACGCGCCTGCGCCATGGGCGAACGGCGGACGGAAGCGTGCATCGGATTTGCGCCCGCTGCGGCGAACCGGCGCGCGAATCGGCGAAGGGAGCGTAACGTGGCGGAGCGCTTGCGTGAGATGTACGAGCAGCAGATTCGCCCGGCGCTACAGGAGCGATTCGGCTACAAGAACGTCAACCAGATCCCCAAGCTGGAGAAGGTCGTCGTCAATATGAGCGTCGGCGAAGCGATCGCCAACCCGAAGGCGCTCGACGCGGCGGTCAGCGAGCTCGCCGCAATCACGGGGCAGCGGCCCATCGTCACGAAGGCCAAGAAGTCGATTGCGGCGTTCAAGTTGCGCGCCGGGATGAACATCGGTGCGAAGGTAACGCTACGGGGCGACCGCATGTACGTGTTCGTCGATAAGCTGTTCAACGTGGTGCTTCCGCGCATCCGCGACTTTCGCGGGCTGCCGGCGCGTTCGTTCGATGGCCGCGGCAACTACAATTTGGGGCTGCGCGAGCAGTTGGTCTTTCCTGAGATCAACTTCGACAAAGTTGACAAGACCCGCGGCATGGACGTGACGATCGTCACGACGGCCAAGAACGATGAGGAAGCGTCCGAATTCCTCACGGCGATGGGCCTGCCGCTGCAAAAGGGCGCCGCGGTGCCCGCACGGAGAGCGAGATAATAGGGTGGCAAAGACTAGTCTGATCATGAAGTCGCAACGCGCGCCGAAGTTTACGGTGCGCCGCCATAACCGCTGCCGCGTGTGCGGCCGGCCACGCGGTTATTTACGAAAATTCGCCATGTGCCGCATCTGTTTCCGTGAAAACGCGCACTTGGGCGTCGTGCCCGGCGTCACCAAGGCGTCTTGGTAAGGGAGCACCGCGCATGCCGTTGACCGACCCGATCGCCGATATGCTCACCCGAATCCGCAACGCCAATACGGCCAACCATCAGACGGTAGACGTGCCGGCCTCCCGGACGAAACAGGCCATCGCGCTGATTCTTCGGGAGGAAGGCTTCATCGATAGCTTCGAGCGGCTGTCGGAGGGCCCGCAGGGCACGCTGCGCATACGGCTGCGTTACGGCCCGGAGAAGGAGAAGATCATCACGGGTTTGCGCCGCATCTCGCGCCCGGGCTTGCGGGTCTACACCCGCAAGACCGAGATTCCGCGCGTGTTAGGCGGGCTGGGTTTGGTGATCATGTCGACGCCGCAGGGCATCATGTCCGGCAAACTCGCGAAGAAGCGCGGGGTCGGCGGCGAGGTGATCGCATATGTTTGGTGATGGATTATGTCGCGGATAGGTAAGCTGCCCGTCGTGCTTCCCTCGGGGGTGGACGTGCGGGTCGAGGACGGCCATGTTACCGTCAAGGGTCCAAAGGGAGAGTTGCGCCAGAGCATCCTGCGCGACGTCGTCGACGTTCGTCTCGACGACGGAAAGGTCGTTGTCGCACGCAAGGGCGACGCGAAAGCGCATCGCAGCATGCACGGCCTCACGCGGACGCTCATCGCCAATATGGTCGAGGGCGTGAGCAAGGGATTCCGCAAGAGCCTGGAGATTAGCGGCGTCGGCTATCGCGTCGCCAAGTCGGGGGAGCGGCTCAACCTGAGCCTTGGGTTCTCGCACCCGGTCCCGTTCGAGCCGCCCAAGGGCGTTGCGCTGTCGGTCGAAGGCCAGAACAAGATTCACGTGGACGGCATCGACAAGCAGCTCGTCGGCCAGGTGGCGGCCGACATACGGCAGCTGCGCAAACCGGAGCCATATAAAGGAAAGGGCATCCGGTACGAGGGCGAGCGCGTGCGTAAGAAGCTGGGTAAAGCCGGCAAGGCGGGCAAAAAGTGATCGATAAGGCGGAAGCGCGCCGCTCGCGGCACGCGCGGCTGCGAAAGCGGGTCGCAGGTACGGCGCAACGCCCGCGCCTGTGCGTGCGGCGCTCGCTGCACCATATCTACGCGACGTTGGTTGACGATGCCCGCGGCCATACCGTCGCCGCCGCGTCGACGCGCGAAGGCTCGCTTCGCACGGATCTTCGCTCAAAGACGAGCACGGATGCCGCAAAGGCGGTGGGCGCTTCGATCGGCGCTAAGGCGAAGGCGGCGGGCATCTCGCAAGTGGTGTTCGACCGCGGCGGTTACAAGTATCATGGCCGGGTGCGCGCGCTGGCGGATGCCGCGCGCGAAGCCGGATTGGAGTTTTAATGCAGTATCGTTCGCGCGAGCGCGACGCCAGCGGCCTGGAAGAGACCGTCGTACGCGTGAATCGCGTCGCCAAAGTCGTCAAGGGTGGAAAGCGCTTTAGCTTCAGCGCGCTCGTCGTCGTCGGCGATCGCAAGGGCAAAGTGGGCTATGCCATCGGCAAGGCGGGCGAAGTTCCGGAGGCGATTCGCAAGGCCGTCGAACAAGCGCGCAAAAATCTGGTCACCGTCGCGATGGTGGAGCGGACGATTCCGCACGAAGTGCGCCACAACGTTGGCGCCGCGACCGTCCTGCTCAAACCGGCCGCGCCCGGCACGGGAGTGATCGCCGGCGGCTCGATGCGCGCGGTTCTCGAGCTCGCCGGTATCCACGACATCCTCACGAAGTCGCTGGGGAGCAACAACCCCATCAACGTGGTGATGGCGACCGTCTCGGCGCTCGGTTCGTTGCGCACCGCGGAGCAGGTGGCGGCAATGCGCGGGAAGACCGTTCGGGAGATCTACACGTCCCCCGGCGCCGCGCGGGAAGAGGCGGTCACGGCGTAAGTCATGGCGGAGAAGCAATTTTTGAAGTTGGGCGATCTCAAGCCCGCGCCCGGCAGCCGTCCGAAGCGGCAGCGCATCGGGCGCGGTCACGGTTCCGGCATGGTCAAGACCGGCGGCGAGGGCGGCAAAGGTCAGACGGTGCGCTCGGGCGGCGGTAAGGGACCGGCGTTCGAAGGTGGGCAGACCGCCTGGGCCCGCCGGCTGCCGCACCGGCGCGGCTACTCACAGAAGGCGCGCGATCGCGGGCATTTCGGGGGGACCGTTGCCGTGGTGAGCTTGCGGCGTCTCGCAAACTGGGATGCCGCGGTGGAAATAACGCCCGAAGCGCTACGCGAGCGCGGCGTTATCAAAGGCGAAATCGACGCCGTCAAGATTCTCGGCGCCGGCGAAGCGGTCGCGCTGCCGAAGGGCCTGCGCTTGCGGGACGTGCTCTTTTCTCAGTCGGCCCGAGAAGCGCTGCAAGCCGCGGGCGCGCAACTCGAAGACCTCCCTGTGTCATCCTGAGCTTGTCGAAGGATGACGTGGCGATAACGTAACGTGTTCGATAACCTTCGCGCCGCGGTATTAGTCCCGGAAATCCGGCAGCGGGTCCTATTCGTGTTCTTCGCCTTCGCGTGGTTCGTCTTCATGATCCACGTGCAGCTGCCGAACGTGAACCAAGATGCCTGGCAGCGCGTGCTGCAAAGCGGCGCATTCTACAACCTGTTGGGTTTCCTGTCCGGCGGCGCCTTGCAGAAGCTCTCGATCATCGCCATGGGCATAACGCCCTACATCAACGCCTCGATCATCATGCAACTGATGACGGTCGTTCTTCCACAGCTCGAGGAGATGGCGAAGAAAGGCGGCGAGGAAGGTCGCAAAAAGATCAGTCAGTACACGCGCTGGCTCACCATCGTGCTCGCCACAATCCAGGGCACCTTCATGGCCATCTCGATGGAACGCTCCGGCGTATTCTACGACACCTCGACGTGGTATTTGCTCTACGCGATCGTCGCGATGGTCGGCGGCACGCTCTTTCTCATGTGGCTGGGCGAGCAAATCAGCGACAAGGGCATCGGCAACGGCGTGTCGCTGATCATCTTCATCGGCATCGTCCTGCGCTATCCGCAGTACGTCAAGCAGACGTACGCGTCCGCGAGTCAGGGCTCCGAGTCGCTTTTGAACCTTATTCTATACATCGTCATCGCGATCGTCGTGATCGTTTCTATCGTCTTCCTCTATCAGGGGCAGCGCCGCGTGCCGGTGCAGCAAGCCCGGCGGGTCGTGGGGCGAAAGATGTTCGCCGGCCGCTCGACCTATATTCCACTGCGCCTCAACAACGCGGGCGTCATCTCGATCATCTTCGCGATCTCGATCCTGTTGTTGCCGCAGCAGGCGCTGTCGTGGTTCGGACGGACGGGAGCGCAGCCGACGTTCTTCCGTCTCTTTGGACCATTTGAGGTCCCGACGAACCCCGCCGCCATCGCCAATGTCTTTAACGTCTGGTTCTCACCCAACGGCCTGATTTACAACATCGTTTACTTTGCCCTGGTGGTCATCTTCACGTTCTTCTACAGCTCCATCGTGCTGAACACGCGCGATGTGGCGGATAATCTCAAGAAGACGGGCGCCTTCGTGCCCGGCATCCGCCCCGGACAGCCGACCGTGGACTACCTGAACAAGATCTTGATGCGCATCACCACGGCGGCGGCGATCTATCTCGGCCTACTTGCCGTTCTCCCTGGAGCGTTGCAGCGCGGCCTCTCCGTGACGACGTTCTATTTAGGCTCGACGTCGCTGCTGATCGTCGTCGGCGTCGCACTCGATACGATCACGCAGATCGAGGCGCGCCTCGCAATGCGCGACTATCGCGGCTTCATCAAGCGCTAGGCGGAGACAGGCGCCCCGGGTTATGCGACTGGTCTTCCTCGGTCCACCCGGCGCCGGCAAAGGCACGCAAGCGCGACTACTCGAGAAGCGTTTCGGATGCAGGCAGATCTCGACGGGCGACATCCTGCGCAGGCATCAGTCTCGGCTGACGCCCCTCGGCGAACAGGCGCACCACTACATGCAACGCGGCGAGCTCGTGCCCGACGCGCTGGTCATCGCGATGATCGAAGGCGAATTGGAGCAGTCTCCTTCGGGCTGGGTGATGGACGGCTTTCCGCGGACCGTCGCTCAGGCCGAGGCGCTTGACGAAACGCTGGCGCGGCGCGGTATCCCGCTGCACGCGGCGGTGCTCTTTAACGCCGACCGCAAAACCCTGATCGCGCGTCTTTCGGCGCGTTGGACCAATCCCCGAAACGGCCGAACCTATAATACGCTCACGAATCCGCCCCTGGTTGCCGGCATCGACGATCAGGACGGAGGCGAGCTCGTCCAACGGGAGGACGATCGACCCGAAACTGTGGCCAAGCGTCTCGAGGTCTACGACGCGCAGACGACGCCGCTGATCGAGTACTATCGGCGTGAAGGCAAGCTCGTGCAAGTGGACGCGATGCGGAGCGTCGAGAACGTGGCGCACCAAATCGCCTCCGCCATCGAGACAGAGTCTCCCGCGTGGTGATGCTGAAGTCCGCGCGCGAGATCGAGGCGATGCGTCGCAGCGGAAAAATTACGGCCACCGTGCTGACCGAATTGATGAAGTCCGTGCGCCCCGGTCAAACCACGGGTGAGCTCGACCGCCTCGCCGAGGAGCACATTCGGGGCGCGGGCGGAGTCCCCACGTTCAAAGGATACAACGGTTTTCCGGGTTCGATCTGCACGAGCGTCAACAGTGAGGTCGTGCACGGCATACCGGGCCCACACGTTTTACGCGAAGGCGACCTACTGTCCATCGATATCGGAACGACGCTCGACGGTTACGTGAGCGACAGCGCGGTAACGGTGCCGGTCGGTAAGATTCGGCGCAACGCGCAGCGCTTGCTCGACGTCACGCTCGAGTGTTTGGCAATCGGCATCGCACAGATGCATCAGGGCAACCGTGTGGGCGATATCGGGGCGGCCGTGCAACGGCACGCCGAATCCCACGGCTACGGCGTCGTGCGCGAGCTCGTCGGCCACGGTGTTGGCCGGGCGATGCACGAGGAGCCCCAGGTGCCCAACTACGGCGACCGCGGAACCGGCATGGAACTTCGGCCCGGGCTCGTCCTCGCCGTCGAGCCCATGATCACGGAGGGGTCGCGGCGGGTGCGCATGCGCAAAGACGGCTGGACAGTCGTCACGGCGGATGGTAAACTCGCAGCGCACTTCGAACACACGATCGCCGTTACGGAGACTGGACCGCAGATACTAACCTTGCGCGAGTACGCCGAGCATCCTGACATCGCGCGCTATGCGAGCGAGGTCGTGGCGTGATCGCGTCCGTTTGGAAAGGAATCGATGGCCCGTAGGCGCGGCGGCCGGATGCCCAGGAGCAAGGCGACGGCCGACAAAGCGGCCAAGACCGCGACTCCCAAAGAGGAAGCGATTGAGGTCGAAGGCACGATCGTCGAGCCGCTGCCAAACGCGATGTTTCGCGTGGAGCTCGCCAACGGGCATCGCGTCCTGGCGCACGTGTCCGGAAAAATCCGAATGAACTTCATTCGAATTCTTCCGGGGGATCGAGTCCTCGTAGAGCTGTCGCCCTACGACCTTACCCACGGCCGGATCACCTATAGATACAAATAATGCCGAAATGCGAAGAGTAAAAAGATGAAAGTCAGACCGTCGGTCAAACGAATTTGTGAGAAATGCAAGATCATCCGGCGCCACGGTAAGGTGCGGGTAATCTGCGAGGTGAACCCCAAGCACAAGCAGGTGCAGGGGTAGACGGCTATTCGACAACCGTTAGATCCTTCGACAAGCTCAGGATTAGAAAGGTAAAAGAGGATGGCTCGTATTGCCGGTATCGATCTTCCGCGCGAGAAGCGCATCGAAGTCGCGTTGACGTACATCTATGGAATCGGCCCTTCGACGTCGCGCAAGATTTTGGCCGCCGCGCGCGTGAACCCGGACCTTCGCGTCAAAGCGATGAGCGAAGAGGACGAAAAGAGCCTTCGCGACACGATCGATTCGCTCGAGCTGCGGGTCGAGGGTGACCTGCGCCGCGAGGTGCAAGGTAACATCAAGCGTTTGATGGACATCGGCTGCTATCGCGGGCTGCGCCATCGTCGCGGCCTACCCGTGCGAGGGCAACGCACGAAGACCAACGCGCGCACCCGCAAGGGCCCGAAGCGAACGGTCGCCGGCAAGAAAAAGACGCTCGCCAAGAAGTAACCGCTTACTCCCGAAGCGCCGCTCAACACGCGGTAGTCAATGAAGGCCGTGATTACGGCGGGCGGGCGCATCGACGGTGAGTTCGCGCGCGTCGCCGGAACGACGGTCAAGGCGCTGGCGCGCGTTCGCGGCGCGACGATGTTGCAGCGCGTCGTCGACGCGGTTCGAGGCGCCGGCGCGACGCGAATAGCGGTCATTGCGGGAGAAGAAGTTGTGCGCGCCTGCCGGAGCGACGTCGAACGCGTGATC
>JAFAQW010000013.1 GCA_019245995.1 Vulcanimicrobiota bacterium
AGCGCGAGATCGTCCAGCAAGGTTATCGCCTTCGGATTTACGTGCCGTTTGGCACGCATTGGGCGGGATACTTCTATCGCCGCGTCATCGAGCGGCGCGAGAACGCGCTCTTCGCGCTTTCGTCAATTTTTGGGCGGTAATGAGGGCCGTCGTGCAACGCGTGAGCGAGGCCTCCGCGCGGGTCGCGGGGGAAACGATCGCGCAAATCGGCGGGGGCGTGCTGGTATTGTTGAGCGTCGGCGTCGACGACGACGCGAGCGACGGGGAGACGATGGCCGACAAGCTCGCGGGATTGCGAATATTTCCGGATGCGCACGGCCGCATGAACGAGACGCTCGAAAGCGTCCACGGCGCGATATTGCTCGTCTCTCAGTTCACGCTGCACGGCGACGTGCGCCGCGGCCGGCGTCCGTCGTTCATCGCCGCGGCGAAAGAGCCGCTGGCCGTTACGCTCTTTGACGCCACCGGCCGCCGGCTCGAATCGCTCGGCTTCGCCGTTCGCTACGGCCGTTTCGGGGCCGAAATGGAGGTGGCGCTCGTCAACGTCGGGCCGGTCACGATCCTCGTCGATACCAAGCGAGCGTTCTAACAGGCCAGGTGGTCGCCTGGCCGGTCACAAAGGTTCTCTCATCCGCGCTCAACCTTGGAATCAAACTTTCGAGGGCAACGCCGCGTTGTAGTAGTTGGAGAGCGCCGCCGCCCGCTTTTTTTGGCGGCAAACTAACACAGGTGAAGAGAGAATGTCAGGCAGCATAGACGAGAACGCGCGAGGCGGGGGGATGTCCGTCCGCGAGGCCGGCCAAAAAGGCGGCGAAACCGTCAAGCACAAGTACGGCGCGCAGTTCTACGAAGAGATCGGCCGCAAGGGAGGCCTAGCGACCAAGCAGGCCCACGGCCAGCAATTTTACGAGCAAATCGGTAAAAAAGGCGGTAAGAAGGGCGGCGAGGCAACCCGCGACCGCTACGGCCCGAACTTTTACGAACGGATCGGTCAAAAAGGTGGTCAGAAAGTCAAGCAACTCATCGAAGAGGGCAAGCGCGCGGCAACGGCCCAAAAGAAGCGCGCGAGCTAACCGGCCTGCGCTCGCGCGCACGCTGAGTCTTTTCGCTCTCGCATTCGTTACGCTCGGTGTCGGAGTAGCGGCGGCGTATCCCACGCCGCCGACACCCATGCCCGCCCCCACTCCCAGCGTCTCGCCGACTCCTGCCGGCAACGTGTTGCCGTTGGATTCGACGCTGCTGTTCGTTCTCGACGATCCCTTATCGTCGTCGGCATCCAAGCCCGGCGAAGAGATCCGCGTGCATTTGAAGAGCGCAATCGTGGTGGGGGGACGCGTCGTCGCTCCCGCAGGCTCGCCGGAACGAATCAAGATCATCGACTCGTCGGCCGCGAAGATGATGGACGAGTACGGCTTCGTGGACATCTTCTTCGAGCCGATGAAGTTGCCGGACGGGCGTCTTCTGCCGCTGCGCACGCCGATCGCGCGGTTATCGCCGCACGTTACCTCGGGACACGAATCGACCGTGGCGGCCGAGGACACCGTCGGCGATATCTTCGTGCCGTACTACGCCTTCTGGCAGATCTTACGCAAGGGCAAGAATTTCGTGCTTAAGCCCGGCGCGGAGATTCCGGCGCGAACTCAAGCGATCGTCCAGACGACTCCGAACGGCTCCATCGCAATCGTCACGCCGGAGCCGCTGCAACAGCGTAACGAGACGCCCAACTCGGCGTTCCCCGTGGTGCCGGTGGCGACGCCCCTGGATTTGTCCACACCCGGCCGTACGCGACCGACCCCATCGCCCACGCCGGCGGCTTCTCCGCTCCCGACGTCCTCACCCTAACCCGCGCGATGCTTTCGCTCGATTTGAGCGAAAGCAGGGCGCCAGAAAGTGAGGTACCTCCCGTTGCTGCTTCGCACGATTGCCGTTTCGGCAGTTCTGGCTTTTCTCAACCCTGTTAGCTTGTCGGCGGCGCCCGCGCCCAAAGCGACGCTGCCGCCCCAGCCGCAAGGCACCGAAGTCGCCTTCGTTCGCACTATCCAAAAAGACCTGACCGCGCGCTTCCCGACGCCCGCGTCCGCGGAAAAGGCGGGCTACGTTCGCTACACCAACGAGGACGAAGACGGTGCGATCAGTTATGCCAACCTCCGTTGGGTCAGCTCCAGCCCGAAGGACCCGAGCCAACTCTGGTACGACGTCCACGGCAATCTGCTCGGCGCCGATTTCTCCGTGCTCCAAAGCAACTCGCCGGCTCCGCCCAAGATGTGGGGCGTCGACCCTCGGCGCTGGGTTTCGTTCCGAGAGCACGTCCACTACATTTTGACGGGACCGAACGGCAAGGAGATCTACGGCGCGACCAGCGCGGAGAAGTTCGCCAACGCAGGCGGGAACGTGGAAGATCCAAAGCCCGAAACGCTCGTCAAGATGGGCATCGTGAAAGACGCGTCCGTCGTCCAACGCGTGTTCCTTTTCCCCTCGCTGTGGGACTTGATCGTGTGGGTGAAGACCAATCCCAACGGCGCCTTCGCCGATAAGAATCCGTTGGTGATTCCGAGCGCTAACGCGAAGACCAACGAAGAATAGCTAACGCTGTCGGCGCGTGATGTGATGTCTCTGAGACGCTCGACATCACATCACGCGCCGCAGCGACCTACTTTTTTGGGATGCAGTACGTTTGCGCCGTGTTGTAGGCGATGTCGACCGCCTTGTCCTCGGCGTTGGCGATGATCTTGACCTGCGTGTTGAAGCGCAGATAACTTTTGATGTCCTTCATCTCGGCCGGTTCGCGCATTTCTTCCGGGCTGAAACCGCCGGGGGAGTCGTTGACCCGCTCGATCGGGTAACTCATCATTTCTTGATACATGTGGTGCAGGTCGATCGCGAGCTCGCGCTGACGGGCCCACGCTGTGTGCAACTGGATCGTCGCGTCCTTGATGTCCGCCTGCGCCTGAGCATCGGTGGTGAGCTTCGCGGCCTCGCCTAAAGCGTGGATCTCTGCTTCGATGCCGGCCAACGATTCGTTGACCTTCGATTCTTGGTGGAGCAAATTGGTCCGGACGTCAACGAACTCTTGGGCGAAGTTCGGGTCGTTGAAGAGCTTGTCGAGATCGTCCAGCTGGACGCTGATCACCTCGATGGCGCGATCGTTGCCGAGCATTGGCACGAGCGCGCCGTTGAAGTGATTGACGAGCGCGTTGCAATACGGTGACGATATGACGGTGATGATCGTTTTGAGCGGCGGACGTTCCGTCGGGGCCGGGGTGGGAAGCAGCGCAAGCAGCGCGGCGGCAAGAGTAAGCTGCACCATTGCAACCTACTCTATTCTATTCGCTCGTCCAGTAATCTTTGAGCGCCTTGCCCCGTGATGGGTGGCGCAGCTTACGTAGCGCCTTCGCCTCGATCTGCCGAATCCGCTCGCGGGTCACGCCGAACTCTTGACCCACTTCCTCCAGCGTCCGCTGGTGACCGTCCTCTAATCCGAATCTCAAAACCAACACCTTACGCTCGCGCTCGGTCAGGTTTTGAAGTACGTCCTGCATCTTCTCCTTGAGCAGCATCACCGAGGCCGCCTCGGCCGGGGCCACGGCCTCTTGATCTTCGATGAAGTCGCCGAGATGCGAGTCTTCTTCTTCGCCGATGGGCGTTTCCAGCGAAATCGGCTCCTGTGAGATCTTCATGACCTCGCGCACCTTCTCGGGCGTCAAGGCCATCGCGTCGGCGATCTCCTCGACGGTCGGCTCGCGGCCGAGCTCCTGCAGCAGTTGACGCGAGACTTTGATCAGCCGGTTGATGGTCTCCACCATGTGCACGGGAATGCGAATCGTGCGTGCTTGATCCGCGAGCGCGCGCGTAATGGCCTGGCGGATCCACCACGTGGCGTAGGTTGAAAACTTGTAGCCCTTGCGATAATCGAACTTCTCGACCGCCCGAATCAGCCCCAGGTTGCCTTCCTGAATCAAGTCCAAGAACAGCATTCCGCGGCCGACGTATTTCTTGGCGATCGACACGACGAGCCGCAGGTTCGCCTCCGTCAGTTGGCGCTTGGCCTCTTCGCCCGAATCGACGATCCGCCAGTCCGCCGCGCCATTGCGTTGCGCCTCGAGTTCGCCCGCTTCGATTCGCATCGCGAGCGATTTCTCTTGCTCCATGGAGAGTAACGGCACGCGGCCGATCTCCTTGAGATACATGCGGACCGGGTCGTCGAGCGACAAGCCGTCCGGAATCGTTTCCTCGGCCTCTCCCTCGCGCTCTGCCTCGGCTTTCTCTTCCTTTTGCTCTTCGACGAGCTCGATGCCGGCGCTCGCCAGCTCTTCGAAGAACTCCTCGAGTTGCTCGGGATTTAAATCTTCGAGCGTCTCAAAGGCGCTGTTGATCTCCTCATAGGTCAGCGAACCCTGCGCCTTACCGCGCGCGAGCAGCTTCTTCTTGAGTTCGTCCAGCGTCGCGACCGGCGGCTCCGCCACCGAACCACCGCCCTTCTTGCGGCTCATTCTCTTTTCGTTCACCTCCTCTCGCACGTTCTTTTCCGACGTTTCCCTCTTTCGTTACCGCTTTAGCTTTGCCACCAGCGCTTCAAACTCTCCGCGTAGCTCTTCGGAGACCGGCTTGCCGTCGGCAAGCTGATGGTCGATCAAATCCGACAGCTCGCGATACCGCTGCCGTTGCTCCTGGAGCTTGAGCCGTTCCACGACTCGCTCCAGATGCGCGCGGCGCTGTTCCGAATCGCCGTACCGCACCGTCGAGCTGCGATCCCGGCGGCTCAACTCCGAAAGCACCTCCAGTACGCTCTGATCTTCGGCGAAGAGACCGAACACGTCCGCGGTCGTCGTCAGGTTTCGGGCCCCGACGATCTTTTCATAGATGCGCCGGTGAACGTCATTCCGAAAGCGCAGCGCTTCGATCCGGTCGCGGAACTCAGCCGCGAGCTCCGGTTCTTCCAAAAGAATAGTGACTACTTCGCGCTCAAAAGAGAGCGGCTCGACCGATGCGGCAACGTGGCGGGTATCGGAGGGAGCGGTGCGGGTGCGGGGCGCGAAGTTAGCGCTGTCTGATAGGAAGCGGCTATTTCGAAGGTCGTCCACGCTCACCTGCAGTCGCGCCGCCACGTACACGCGCCACCGGTCCCACTCTTCACGCGGCGTTAATCCCCGAATGAGCGCCTCCGCTTTCGGGGCGACTTTCGCCGGCGAATCGAAGCCGGCTCGGAGTTGCTCGACTTGGCGATCGATCCTGAAAGCGATCGCCGGGGGTGCCGTCTCGAGAAGCCGCGCAAACGCTGCGCTGCCGTGCGAGCGGATGAAGCTCGCGGGATCTTCGCCGGTCGGCAACGCGACGATCTTCACCGATAAACCGGTGTTCTCAATCACGTTAGACGCCACGTCCACCGCTTTGGTTGCGGCGGTCGAGCCGGCGGCGTCGCCGTCGAAGCACAGAAAGATGTAGTCGGCATACTTTCGCAGCTCCGCGGCCTGTTCGGCCGTGAACGACGTACCCAGGGACGCAACCGCGTTTTCGAACCCCGCTTGATGGAGGGCGATGCAGTCGAGATAGCCTTCTACCACGATCAGGCTGCGATCGGCTGCCGCGGCGCGCCGCGCGACGTTGAGCGCATAGAGGTGGCGACCCTTGACGTAGACGGGCGTCGTGCTCGTGTTGAGGTACTTCGGCTCGCCGTCGCCCAGGATGCGTCCGCCAAAGGCGATTGCCTCGCCCGTCGTGGCGTAGGTTGGAACCATCAAGCGATCCCGGTAGAAATCGTAGAAGCCGCGCTGCCCCGGCTTGACCAGGCCGGCCCGCGCCGCGACCTCGAGCGCGACGCCGTTGCGTTGGAGATCGTCCGCTAATGCGTTCCAGGCGTTGGGCGCGTAGCCCAGCCCGAAGCGCTCGACCGTGGCGGGCGAAAAACCGCGCTGCGCACAGTATGCGCGAGCCGCCGCGCCCTGTTCGCCGGCCAGCATTCGGGCAAAGAAGGCGGCCGCGACGCGGTTGGCTTCGTAGATCGCTTCGCGCTCGCTGCGCGCCCGCACGGCCGTCGGACTATCGGGCTCGAGACGTATACCGGCCTTGCTCGCCAGCAGGCGTACCGAGTCGCCGAACGTCAACTGATCGGAGCGCTGAACGAACGTAATCACGTCGCCGCCTGCGCCGCAGCCGAAGCATTTGAAGAAGCCGCGATCGGGATGAACGTGAAACGACGGCGTCTTCTCGGCGTGAAACGGACAGAGTCCCACGAGGTCGGCGCCGCGTTTGCGCAGCGAAACGTATTGCCCGATCAGGCTCGCGATCTCCACGCGAGCGCGAATCTCACGAAGTACGTCCGGATCGTATCTCATTCTCTGCGCTCGCGCGGAGGAGTTCTTCACGCTGCAGCGATTCTCCGTCGCTATGAAGCGGATCTTCGACCCGGTCCATCACTTCATTGAGTTATCCACAGCGGAAGCGCAGTTGCTCGACCTGCCCGCTCTTCAACGATTGCGTCGTCTTCGTCAACTCGGACTTGCCTATCTCGCATTTCCCGCGGCCGAGCACTCGCGCTTCAGCCACGCACTCGGCGCTCTCGCGATGGGCAGCCGCGCGTTCGACGGACTCTGTCAGCACGCGCGCGACTTCTTTACGGGCGACGCCGACGCGGCCTACCAACGCCGTCTCGTTCGCATCGCGCTCCTGTTGCACGACGTCGGTCATGGGCCGTTCAGCCACTCCTGCGAACCGGTACTCGGCATCGCACATGAAGCCCGGACGCGCGACATACTCGCCCTGCCCGATGTCGCCGCCGCGATCGCCCGCGCAGACGTGGAGACGGACGACGTGCTGGCGCTCATCGTGGGCGATAGGGCCTCGCGCTATCCCGCGCTGCGCGAGTTAGTCAGCGGCCCCAACCTCGATGCGGATCGAATGGACTATTTGCAGCGTGACGCCTACTTTACCGGCGTGGCGACGGGCCGCTACGACGCCGAGCAACTCGTCGCATCGCTGCGGATCCTGCAGCGCGACGGCGAGCCGATCGTCGGCATCGACCGCCGGGGCGTCGTGGCGCTGGAATCCTTCGTCATGGCGCGCTATATGATGTTCGCGTCGGTGTACTTTCATCACACCACCCGGATGTTCGAACACATGCTGCACGACGTGCTGCGACGCTTGTGGCCGGACCCGCGCAAGCTCGACTCCATCGAGGAGTTTCTCGCGTGGGACGACTTTCGCGTGCTCGGCGCGGTGGGAGACGAGCGGCGCGCCGGCGCCGCGGCGTTGCGCGACCGGGTTCGCGCCTACGCCCTGGCCGCAGAGTTCAACGCCGAGCGAGACCTCGACGCCTTCGACGCTTGTCATGCGGCGTTGCTGGACCGCCTCGGCGAAGCCAACGTGTGGGCCGATTCGCAGTCGCAGCTGCTCCACCGCTTGCCCTTCGGCCTCGGCCAGGAACGGACGGTGTGGGTGGATCGTCCGAGCGGGGCCGTCGACGCGCGCCAAGCGTCGGACGTCATCGCAAAGCTCAGCGGCAAAGCGTACTGGCGCAAACTCTTCATTCGACGGACGACGCCGGACGACGTGCGCGACGCGCGACGCATCTGCGCCG
The DNA here is from genome assembly GCA_019245995.1 of Vulcanimicrobiota bacterium. Lineage (GTDB taxonomy): Bacteria > Vulcanimicrobiota > Vulcanimicrobiia > Vulcanimicrobiales > Vulcanimicrobiaceae > Cybelea. Next base: position 7,574 of record JAFAQW010000013.1, read on the forward strand.
ACGTCATCGGCGGACTTCGGACGGTCGCGGGTTAGGTGAGCGTTCCGATGGCGGCTTGCGCCGCCGCCAACCGCGCGATCGGCACGCGAAACGGGGAGCACGACACGTAGTCGAGGCCTAAGCGCTCGCAGAACGCGACGCTGCTCGGCTCGCCGCCGTGCTCGCCGCAGATGCCGATCTTCAAGGCGCTATGCGCGGACCGGCCGAGCTTGACCGCCTCTTCCATCAGCCCTCCGACGCCCCGCCGATCGAGCACTTGGAAGGGATCTTCCTTGAGAATCCGCTTCGCAAGATAGACCGGGATGAACGATCCCTCGGCGTCGTCGCGGCTGTAGCCGTAGGTCGTCTGCGTGAGATCGTTGGTACCGAACGAGAAGAACTCCGCGTCGGCGGCAAGTTCGTCGGCCACCACGCACGCGCGCGGCAGCTCGATCATCGTGCCGACCTCGTAGTTCACCTTGACGCCGGCTTCTTTCAGGATGCGTTCCGCCTCGTTGACGAC
>JAFAQW010000099.1 GCA_019245995.1 Vulcanimicrobiota bacterium
GATCACCGGGACCGAGACCCGCGATGCGCAGCAACATCGTGCGACGCTTCGCGGGTCCGAATGGGCGTTACTTGGTCGGGGTCGGTGCGGGTGAGGACGCCGCGCTCGGTGCCGCTGAGGCCGCCGCGCTTGGCGCCGTCGTTGCGGCCGGTGGCGGCGATGGGAACAGGCCGGCGAACTGCGTGTCGTTCACGACAATCGTTGCCTTCTGCTGCAGGCTCTGCAGGAAGGGCTGAATGAGCGGCGCTTCATGCTGCTGTCGAAGCGTGTCTTCGATTTGCGGCGTTGCGCTCGCGAGCGTCGCTTTCTGGCCGGGCGTTCGCGACTCCACTTGGATGATGTGGTAGCCGAACGGCGACTTGACGGGCGGACTAATCTGGCCGATCGGCGCCGAGAACGCGTACTTGTCGAACGCCGGCACCATTTGACCGCGACGGAACGTACCGAGTTCGCCGCCCTTGTCTTTGGTCGCCGTGTCGGTCGAGTATTTCTTCGCGAGATCCGCAAAGTTTTGCCCCGACTTGAGGTCGCCCTCGATCGTTTGCGCGAGCGCGAGGTTCGGTACGAGGATGTGCCGCGCCGAGACTTGGTCCGGCTTGTCGTACTGCGCGTGACTCTGTTGGAAGTTTTGCTTCACTTCCGCGGGCGAGATCTTCACCTGACTCTTCAGCGCCTTGTCGAGAACGATCTGCTCGCGCAGAGCCGAGCGAACGTCCGATTCGGTGAGCCCGCGTGCCTTGAGCATCTCGTCCCAGGAACCGCTTGGGAAGTTCGCTTTGATCTGATTCTCTCGGGCGTCGATCTCGGCGTCGGTGACGTTGATGTTGTTGTTCTTGGCGTACTGCTCGATGAGCGTCTCTTGGACCATTTGCTGCAACACGGTGCGCGCCATGGGGCTGTTTTCCAGCCGGCCGTTGAAGGCGGTGCGGCTGATCGGCTGGCCGTTGACCGTGGCGACCGTGCCGCCGCCCGAACACGCCGCGAGGGACGTGCCAAGCAGAAGGGCCGCGATGCCCACGGTAAGGCGTTGGGCGTTCGACATCATTGCTCCGTAGAAAGGTATGACTGCATAGGAAGCGGGGCCAGAAGCCCCGCGATACGGCGCCGAGGTTCGCGTGACCGCGAGTGTGTCCTGCCTAGATGGCCTCCAGCAACGAGCGCAGCAGCGGCATCCAGCTGGGCGCACCGTCGCGAGCGTGCGTCTCTTTGGTGTCTGGGAGGTCCACGACGATTCGCCCGTCGCCGAAGCGGAAACGATTGCGGGCCAGACGCGCGAACGCGGGCACGGCGGTCGCGCTGAGCTCGAAGCCGGAGCCGACGCCGAACGTCAGCCGGCGGTCGTCCACCACCACGCGCGTCACGCGCTTTCGCAACGCGATAGCGCGCAGTTTGGTCAGCTCGATGAGATTGCGCAATGGTGTGGGGAACCGTCCGAAGCGGTCTCGCACGCCGGCTTCGATCTCCGCCACCTCTTCCGGCGTCCGCGCCTTCGCCAACTGCTGATAGACGGCGATCTTTTGCGACACCTGCGAGATGTAATCGTTGGGAATGAACGCGTTGACCTTGACGTCGATGACCGCCTCCTGCTCCTGTTCCAGCGCCTGCGGCGCGCCGCGGCGCTGCGCGATGGCTTCCGCCAGCAACTGGCAGTACGTATCGAAACCGACGGAGGCGATGAAGCCGGACTGAGCCGCTCCGAGCAAGTTTCCCGCGCCGCGAATTTCCAGATCGCGCATGGCGATCTGCAGGCCCGAACCCAAGTGCGCGAACTCGCGAATGGCTTCGAGGCGCGCCTTAGCGTCTTCGCTCAGCGCCTTATGGCCCTGAAAAAGAAGGTAGCAATACGCTTGGTGGTTCGAGCGGCCCACGCGGCCGCGCAGCTGATAGAGTTGCGCGAGCCCGAAGCGATCGGCGTCGCTGACGATCATCGTGTTGACGTTGGGGATGTCGATGCCGTTCTCGATGATGGTCGTCGCGACGAGGACGTCGATTTCGCCGTCGATGAAGCGTTGCATCACCGGTTCCAGCTCGGATTCGCGCATCTGGCCGTGGCCCACCGCGATGCGCGCGTGCGGCACGAGCTCCGCCAGCGCGTTTCGAACGGAGTAGATCGATTCGACGCGATTGTGCAGGTAGTACACTTGCCCGCCCCGGTCGAGCTCGGCGGAGATCGCGCGCTGTACGATCGCGTCGCCGGCCGGGACCACGATGGTCTTGATGGACATGCGGTTCTTCGGCGCCGTTTGAATGAGCGAGAGATCCCGCACGCGGAGCAACGACATGTGGAGCGTGCGCGGAATCGGGGTCGCGGAAAGCGTCAGCACGTCCACGCTGGCCCGGTACTCCTTGAGCCGTTCCTTGTGCATCACGCCGAAACGCTGCTCCTCGTCAACGACGATGAGCCCCAAGTCGGCGAAGACGACGTCTTTCTGGAGCAGACGATGGGTACCGATCACGACGTCCACGCGGCCCTCGGCCAGATCGGCCAGAATGCGCCGCTGCTCCGCCTTCGAAGTAAAGCGCGAGAGCAGTTCCACGCGCACCGGAAAGGCGCCGAAGCGCGCGCCGAACGTTCGGTAATGCTGGTCGGCCAGGAGCGTCGTGGGGACCAGAACCGCAACCTGTTTCTTGTCGGCGACCGCCTTGAAGGCCGCACGCATGGCGACTTCCGTCTTGCCGTATCCCACGTCGCCGCAGATCAACCGGTCCATCGGCTGCGGCCGCTCCATGTCGTTTTTGGTGGCGTCGACTGCCTTCTGCTGGTCCGGCGTCGCCTCGTACGGAAAGGCCTCTTCCATCTCGGCTTGCCACGTCGTGTCGGGCCCGAACGCAAAGCCGTGGGAAAGCTCGCGTTCGGCGTAGAGCGTCACGAGGTGATCCGCGATCTTAGCGAGCGATTGGGAGACACGCGCCTTCGTGCGCGCCCAATCCGCGCCGCCCATCTTGGAAAGGCGCGGGCTCTGCCCTTCCGCGGCTGCGTACTTTCCGATCTGATGCATTTGCGTGACCGGCACGAGCATTCGATCGCTGCCGGCGTAGCGTAAATCGAGATAATCTTGCGTCGCGCCCAGAACGGTTTCGGCACGCAGGCCGAGATATTGGCCGATGCCGTGCACGGCATGCACGACGTAGTCACCGACGCGCAGATCGGCGAGCGTGACGGGCACGCCCTCCTTGACGGCACGAATCTTAACGCGTTTCGGCGGCGTCCCGAAGATCTCGCGATCGCCCAGCACGCGCAAGCGCCGGTCCGGCACGTGGAATCCGGCATCGATCGACCCGTGATGGATCGCGACGCCGCCGCGCTCGTTGTGCCGTGGCGCTATCCCGGCAGCGCCCAAGAGATCCGCGATGCGAGAAACGCCGGCGCTCACGATGAAGATCGTCTCTCCCGCGCCGATCCACTGTCGCATCGTCTCGGAGAAGAGGCCGATCTGACGGTTAAAGTGCTCTACCGGACGGCACTCATAGACGAACGCTTCGAGCGTCGCTGGAACCCAATCCAGTGCCTCGCGCGCCGGCTCAATCGAGCCGGGCAACGTGAGCACCGCGTGGCGCCGGAGCAGTTCGCCGATGCGCGGGAGCGGCGCGGGTTCGATGCCGGCGTGCGCGGCGAGCAACTCTGCCGCCGCCTCGTCGGCGAGCACCGTGTGACGTTCGCGCGCGCGCTCGTCGTCGAGCGCGCGCGCCGTGGCGGCTATCGTTGCCGGTTCTTCCAAAACGATGGTCGCGTCGTTCGAAAGATAATCGAAGAACGTGGCATGCGGCGCGACGTCCTCCGACCACGGCACGATCTCGACGGCTTCCACGGGTGCGCTGCTGCGCTGGGACTCGATGGCGAACGCGCGCATGGACTCGATCGTATCGCCGACAAACTCGATTCGAACGGGCGACTCCGCAGTGGCCGCAAAGAGGTCGACGATGCCCCCACGCACCGAGTATTCGCCGACGGCGCTGACGACGTCGCGGCGCGTGTAGCCCGCGGCGAAGAGGCGCTCTTGGAGGCGATCGAAGCCCGGCTCGTCACCCAAACGAAGCGCGAACCCCGCCGCTTCGAACGCGTCGGGCGGCATGAACGCCTGACGCAGCGCCGCGATCGGCGCCAGGACGATGCGCGGGCGCCGCTCGAGCATATCGCCGAGCAGCGTCATGCGCGCGCTGCGCTCGGACGGCGTTTCCATCGCTCCGAGCGCTTCATCGCGCGATCGCAGCAGCGCGACGCGGCCGCTCCGATCGCCGACGTAGTATAACAAGTCCGCATAGTGCCGCTCCGCGGCGTCCGGCGTCGCGACGACCGCCACGATGGTCCCGCCGAGCGACTCTCGCAGCGCGGCCAGCAGCGCGGGCCGAGCGGCGGCGATCGTATCGTGGAGCGCGTAACCTCCCGGCTTTGGGCCCCCGATCGCACGCAACGCGCGCAACCGCGCCACGGCGTTCTGCCAGGCGCGGGGCTCGGTCAGCGAGGCGAGCAGTTCGCCGGGGCGCGCGGTCGCGTCGGCGGCCGGCGGCAAGGTTTCGACGGTCACGGGATGCTTAGTATAACAGGGATGCTACGCGCGGCGTTGCCTCGAGCCGAAGACCGGATCTGGCGTGCGCTCGTTGTGGCCCTGTTTCTCCTGCTCGCATGCGCCTTGTGTTACATCGTTCGATGGCGCTACGCGATCTTTCGAAACGGCGTCGACCTCGGAATCTTCACGCAGGTCGTCGCGGGCCTAGGCCATGGCTTTTCCAGTACCGCCGAAGGCGGAGTGAGCCATCTGGTCGTTCATTGGTCGCCCATCATTGCGCTTGCCTGGCCGTTTGTCCGCGCGTTCGGACCGGTCGGCCTCGAATACGCGCAAGCGCTCTTGGTTGCGGCGGTGGTCTTCCCGGTTTGGGGTTTGGCGCGCGCGCGGTTCGCCGCCCCCGTCGCCTTCGCAGTGACCTGCGTCGGCGCGCTCTACCCGCTGCTGTGTGCAAACGGTGTCGGCGATTTTCATGAGATGGCGTTCGTGCCGCTGCTCTCGGCGGCGCTCGTGTGGGCGCTGGACCGGCGCCGCTGGGCGGTGGCCGTTGGGATCGCGTTCGCGCTCGCCTGCACGAAGGAAGACCAGTTCGTCGTGTTGGCGGTCAACGGTCTGCTTTTCGCCGCGACGGCGCGACGCGATGCCCATGAAAGGCGCGCCGGATTGGCCGTCGCCGGCGTGGCCGCAGCGCTGGCGCTATCGTACTTCACGATCCTACGGCCCGCGCTCGCTCCGCATTCGGCCTACGACGCGCTGCGTTTTTACGGCTGGCTCGGTTCGCAGGGCGGCGCCGCTCTCTCGGCGCTGCTGATCGCGCGCGTGCAATATATCGCAGTCGTTCTCGTTCCGGTCGCGCTGCTGCCGTGTTTTTCACGCTACGGGCTCTTCTTGCTGCCCGGTTTCGTCGAGATACTGGCCTCACACGAACCAGTTATGCTCGCCCCCGGCGCGCACTACAGCGCGTTGCTTACCGGTTACGCGCTGGCCTCGTTCGTCGACGGCGCGGGCGCAGTTGCGGCACGGCGACCACGCGTCGCCCGCGGTCTGATCGTCGCGGCCGCGGCCGCGTCGC
>JAFAQW010000144.1 GCA_019245995.1 Vulcanimicrobiota bacterium
GACGACTGCCTGTTGTTAGCGTACGTCCACATCGCCCACAACTGCATCATCGGCAACGGCGTGACGATGAGCAACTTAGTGCAGATGGCCGGGCACGTAAACGTTGCCGACAACGTGACGATCGGCGGCCACACCGGGGTGCACCAGTTCACGCGCATCGGACGACACGCCATGGTCGGCGGCATGAGCAAACTCACGAAGGACGTACCGCCGTTCTTTCTGGTGGAAGGTAATCCGTGCGAACCCTACGGGCTCAACAGCGTAGGCTTACGCCGTGCGGCGTTCACGCCCGAGGAACGCAACGAGATCAAAAAATTCTACAAGCTGCTCTACAATCCGAAGTTTAACGTTTCGCAGGCAATCGAAGCGATGAAGGCGCAGGTTTCGACCGGCCCCGGCCACGAGATCATCGCCTTCCTGGAAGCACCGTCGCAGCGGGGCGTGCTCAAATAGAGGCTTCCTAAAGCCCTGCGATACTTCTTTTCGACCGGAGAAGCATCCGGAGAATCGGCGGCCATCGCGCTGGCGGACGCGATCGCGCAGCTGGACCCCTCGGCCCAGTTTGAAGGAATCGGCGGAGACGCCATGCGCGCGGCAGGATTCCGCCTCTGGCGCGACCATGCGGGATGGGCCAGCATGGGGCCGCTGGCGGCAATCCCCCGCATTCCCAAGTTGCTGGCCGCGATGTTGCGGACGGCGTTTCACGTGATCGCCGCGAAGCCCGACTTGGTGGTGCTCGTCGATTTCGGCGTCTTCAATTTACGCCTGGCATCGACGCTTCGCCGGCTGGGTTACGATGGGCCGGTTCTCGATCTGTTTCCGCCCGGTACGTGGCTGGACGACCCGCGCAAGGCGCGGCGCGTCAGCACGCTGACGGTTCCGGTAACGGCCTTCGAACATCAATTCAATTTTTATCGCAGCCTCGGCTGTCGCATTCGCTTCTTCGGCCATCCGCTCGCCGATCGCTATGCGATGCGCGCGGCGGCTAACGTGCCGGCGCACGATGCCGGCGTGGTCGCGATGCTGCCGGGCAGCCGCAGTGGCGAGTTGAAACGCCACTTGCCGCCGTTGACGGCGGCGTACCGTATTTTAGCGGAGCGCCGTCCGAAGCTCCGCGGCGTCTTTGCTGCGGCCGATGCACGTGCCGCCGTGACGATCGAGAGCACCGTCGTTCGCGAGCGGCTGACGAATGTCGAAGTGGTAGGAGGCGTCGCGGCTGCGCTCGCTACGGCCGACGCCGCCTGGGCTGCGTCCGGAACGGCGGTGCTGGAAACGGCGCTTGCGGGAGTGCCGGTGGTGGCACTCTACGTGATTCCCAAAGTGTTGATCCGGTACGGACGCGCGATGATACGCCACCGTTTCATAACGCTTCCCAACCTGGTGCTCGGGCGTGAGGTCGTTCCGGAACTCTTGCAAGAGCGTGCCACGCCCGTGGCCCTCGCCGACGCCCTAGAGGCGCTTCTCGAAGACCCGCACGCGCAGCATCGCGAGTTCGTCGCGCTGCGACGGGCGCTCGGTCCGCCGGGAGCGCTGCGCGAGTGTGCGCGCCTGGCCGTGGGGCTGGCTCACGCGACGGCGGAGCCGGCATGACTCGCATCTATCACACGTCGGATCTGCACGACCACCGCGGCATCGCCGGCCGGCTCCGCGAGCTGCGCCGCCAGCGGCCCGGACTGCTCTTCGATTGCGGCGACTCGTTGCGCGGCAGCCAGACCGTGTATTTTCGTGACGAACCGATCGCGCGAGAACTGGGAGCGGCGGGCTACGATGCACAGGCGATCGGCAATCGCGAGTTTCACTATCTCTTCGGATTGCTGCGTGCGCGCGCGTCCCGCTTCGAACATCGCCTCGTCTGCACGAACCTCGTTGATACGAAAAATCGTCGCCTACCCTTTGCGCGGTCCCTGCGGTTTGAGGTCAGCGACGACGGCGAGGCGCCGGTTGAAGTTCACGTGCTCGGTCTGCTCGTGACGCAATATCCGTCAGGCAGTCCCTGGGAGCGAATTTTCGGCTGGCGTTTCTTGGCGCCGTCGGACGCCGTCGCCGAGTATCTGCCGAGCCTCGGGCCCGCAGCCTTCCTCCTCGTGCTGTCCCACCTGGGACTCGGCCTCGACCGTCAGCTGGCGGAACGCGTGCCGCGGATCGATTGCATCTTGGGAGGCCACAGCCACGACACCCTGGCGCAACCGGAATTCGTGGGAACAGTTCCGATCGTGCATGCCGGCCCGTACGGGCGATTCGTTTCGCGCTCGGAGTTCGAGACGCGACGCGGAAGCGACGGTCGTTTTCGGCTGCAACGGTTCGAGTTGCTCCCGCTGCTCGAGCGCACGTAACGGCAGGTGCGCATCCTTTTCGTGAGCAACGGGCACGGCGAAATCGCAATCGCGCAACGCATCGCGCACGAGGTGCACCGCATCGCGCCCGATGCCGCGATCGATCATCTCGCACTGGTCGGCACGCTCTCCTCGCACGAAATGCACGACGTCGGACCGCGTGCGGAGATGCCCAGCGGGGGACTGATCGCGATGGGCAACGTGCGCAACATCGCAAAAGACGTGCGCGCGGGACTACCGGCGCTCACCTGTCGCCAGGCGGCGTATCTGCGAAGGGCGCGCGGCCGGTACGACGTCGCAGTAACCGTGGGCGACGTTTACGCGCTCGTGATGACGCTTCTCGCTCGTGCCCACACCGTTTTTGTCGGGACCGCGAAGAGCGTCGCAGTCGCCGGCTACGGACCGTTCGAGGCGCTCGTCTTGCGCCGGACGCGTGCGTGCTTCGTGCGCGACGAAGCGACTGCCGCCGCGTTGCGCCGGCGCGGCGTGGATGCCCTCGCGGCCAACGCGATACCCGATCTCGTGACCCCGGCATCGGAAGGAAACGCGCGGCCGATGCGAGGCTGGTCGCCGGCGCTCGCGCTGCTGCCTGGGAGCCGGGATGGCGCGTACGCCGATGCACGTTTTATGTTGGAGGTCGTGCGACGCGTGGCGGAGGCGTCGCACTCGCTGCGCGCGGCGCTCTCGATCGCGCCCGGCCTGAACCCGCGGATCTTTTGTCGCGACGCCGCGGAAAGCGGCTGGCAGGTCGCCG
>JAFAQW010000169.1 GCA_019245995.1 Vulcanimicrobiota bacterium
CGGCGGCAGTTGCCACGGCTCCTCGATCTTCAACCGCAGGCGGTGAACGTGCACGTCGATCGTGCGCTCGTCCCCGTTGAAATCGAAGCCCCAGACGCGCTGCAGCAGCCAATCGCGCGAGAGCGCAACGCCCACATTACCGGCAAGCTCTTTGAGCAACGCAAACTCGCGTGGCTTCAGCCGGACGTCGTTGCCATCCACGCGAGCTTCACGGGCGCCCTCGTCGATCTCAAGGCGGCCGAAACGCATCACCGTTCCGCGGTCGGCGACGGCGCGCCCGGCGCGTCGCAGAATCGCCTTGACGCGACCGCTGACTTCGCGGGCGGAAAAAGGCTTGCACACATAATCGTCGGCACCGAGCTCGAAGCCGAGGACACGATCGATTTCCTCGCATCGTGCCGACAGCATGACGATCGGTACGCTGCGTTCCTCGCGGCGCAACGTGCGCGCCACGTCGAAGCCATCCACTCCGGGCAGGCCGATGTCGAGCACCAGCAGATCCGCGCCGGCACGCGTCCGGCGCAAGGCCGCATTGCCGTCGGCGGCGCCGATAACCGAGAAGCCGTCGCGCTCGAGATGGTGCGTCAGCAGCTCACGAATCGCTGCATCGTCTTCCGCCACCACGATCGTTCGCGCGGACATGCTGGAACGAGTGCCCGCCGTCGCCGTCGAGAGAGACACCATCTGGCGCAAACGGTAAAAAGCGCGCGGCGTGGGCGCGCAAGATCTGATAGATCGTCGCAGCGGGAAAGCCGAGCCGCTCGAGCCTGCGCGCGGCGGACGGGTACTGGATCGCCGGCACTTTATCCAGCAACCGCTCGAAGGCCGCGTGACACCGCGCGCCCTCATTGTCGTCGAGCGATGCAACGGCATCGGCCGCCGCTTCGCCGTCGATTCCCTTGCGGATCAGCTCTCCGACGAGCCGGCTATCTCCGATCGGCTTGCGTTTGCGTTCCGCGTAGAGCCGCGCATACAGCCGGTCGTCCACGAATCCATCCCGCTTGCATCGTTCGACGGCATCGCGAATAGCGTCGTCGCCGAACCCTCTGCGCTCGAGGTGCTGCCAGAGCCGAGCCTCCGTGCAGCGCTGGCGCGCCAAAAACGCCAGCGCCGCAGTATAGGCCCTCATGTCACCCTGCGCTCCGGAGAACTAGTCGGCGACCACCGCCGCTTTGCCGTTAGTGGAGGCCGTCTTGCTGAGCGCTTCCCGAATCTTGCTCTCGATCTCCGCGGCGAGGTCACCGTGCTCTTCCAAGAAGGCCTTGGCGTTTTCCCTGCCTTGGCCGATGCGTTGCTCGCCGTAGGTGTACCAAGAGCCGCTCTTGCCGACGATGTTCTGGTCGAGCGCGACGTCGAGTATCGAGCCCATCTTCGAGATACCGTGACCGTACGTAATGTCGAACTCAGCCTGACGGAAGGGCGGTGCGACTTTGTTCTTCACGACTTTTACCCGCGTGCGGGTACCGACGACGTCTTGACCGACCTTGATCGTTTCGAGCTTTCGCACGTCGAGACGAACGGACGCATAGAACTTTAGCGCGCGGCCTCCTGAGGTCGTCTCGGGATTGCCGAACATGACGCCGACTTTTTCCCGGAGTTGATTGATGAAGATCATCACCGCCTTGCTGCGGGAGATGGCGGCGGTCAGTTTGCGCAGCGCCTGCGACATCAGCCGGGCCTGCAGGCCCACGTGGGCGTCGCCCATGTCGCCCTCGAGCTCCGCGCGCGTGACCAGGGCCGCGACGGAATCCACCACGACCACGTCGACGGCGTTGCTCCGGGTCAGCATCTCGGCGATCTCCAGCGCTTGTTCGCCCGTATCCGGCTGGGAGACCAACAGGTTGTCGAGATCGACGCCCAAGGCTGCGGCGTAGTTGGGGTCGAGCGCATGCTCCACGTCGATGAAGGCCGCCGTGCCGCCGTTCTTTTGCGCCTCGGCGATCGCGTGCAGAGCGAGCGTCGTCTTGCCGCTCGACTCCGGTCCGTAGATCTCGACGATGCGGCCGCGCGGAAATCCGCCGACGCCCAGCGCCAAATCGAGCGCGATCGAGCCGCTCGGAATAATCTCGAAGGCCATGCGCTCTTGAAAGTCGCCCATGCGCATGATCGAGCCTTTGCCGAACTGGCGCTCGATTTGGGCGAGCGCGTTCGTTAGGGCGAGTTGCCGTTCGTCTTCTGCTGCCATTGATGATCCTTTCTCGGTCTGCAGTATCACGCTCTCATGGGCGAGTGCCAAGAGGGTGGCATTCATCTTCAAAAATCGCTTCGATGAAGTCGGAGGGTACGAAAGCACGCAAGTCGTCGCGTCCCTCGCCGAGCCCGATGAATTTGATGGGTACTTCGAGCTCGTCCACGATCGCCACTAGCACGCCGCCCTTTGCCGTGGAGTCCAGCTTCGTAATGACGATCCCCGTGAGTTGGGTCGCATCGTTAAACAGCTTGGCCTGGGAGATCGCGTTCTGGCCGTTGGTGCCGTCGACCACCAGCAGCGTCTCGGCGGGCGGTTGATCGATCTCGCGCTCGATCACTCGGCGGATTTTCTTGAGCTCTTCCATCAGGTTCGTTTTGGTTTGCAGGCGGCCGGCCGTGTCGATCAGCACGACGTCGGCCTCGCGAGCCTTCGCGGCGCGCACGCCGTCGAACACGACGGAGGCTGGATCGGCGCCCTCCGTTCCGCGAATCAGCGAACTGCCGCTTCGCTCGGCCCAGATGGCTAACTGCTCCGCAGCCGCGGCGCGAAACGTATCGCCGGCGACGAGCACGACCCGCTTGCCTTCACTTCGCAGGCGTGCCGCCAGTTTGCCGATGGTGGTGGTCTTGCCGCTACCGTTCACGCCGACGACCAACATCACCGCCGGCTTCGCATCGAGCCGCAACCCCGCGCCCGGCAGCGTCAAGAACCGCTCGACGTCCGTACGAAAACGCGCGACGGCGCGATCGGCCGTGGTCCACGCCTCCTGTTTGGCGACCGTCTGCAAACCGTTGAGAATCTTTGCCGTCGTCGGAACTCCGAAGTCGGCGAGGATCAGCGTCTCTTCTAGTTCGTCCCAAAAATCGGGCGTCATCGGACGGCCGGGGCCGCCCAAACGGGAAATGGCGGAAAACGCTTCGCGCGCCTTCCCAAGCGAGGTACGCAGCCGCGACAACCAGCTCATTGCGCGCCCGTCGCCCTCACGCCAACGACTCTACCATGCGAACGTATGTTCGTCAATCGAGCGCCCATTCCATGCGTTATACGCGTTCGTCGC
>JAFAQW010000305.1 GCA_019245995.1 Vulcanimicrobiota bacterium
CTGCGAGATCGCCGACGAGGTCCTCTGGCGCAAGGACGGCACCTCCTTTCCCGCCGACATGGTGGCCACGCCAGCGCGCGGCGCTCGCTCCGCCCGCGGCGAGCCCAGCGGTACCGTCGTCGCCTTTCGCGACGTCACCGAGCGCAAGGCCATCGAACGCCGTTTGCAAGAGCTCAATACCGAATTGGAGCAGGCAAATCGCGCCAAAGACGAGTTTTTGGCTTCCATGAGCCACGAGCTGAGGACGCCGCTCAACGCCGTCATCGGATTCACAGGGACGCTCTTGATGAAATTGCCCGGTCCATTGACGGCCGAACAGGAACGCCAACTACAGATCGTCCAGTCGAGCGCGCGACATTTGCTTTCGCTTATCAACGATATTTTGGACCTTGCCAAGGTCGAGGCCGGTAAAGTTGAGCTCTTTCCGGAGCCCGTCTCCGTCAGAGCGGTGGTTGACCAGGTCGCCGCCTCGCTCGCAGCATCCGCTGACGCGAAGAATCTGCAGCTCGTGACGGAGGCGTATGCCGCCGACGACATCGTGATGTCGGATCGACGCGCGCTCCATCAAATCGTCCTCAACCTTGCGGACAATGCCATCAAGTACACCGACTCGGGGTCAGTGCGCATCACGGTAATCCAGGAAAAGAGCGGCGGCCGCAGCGCCCTCGCCATCGCCGTGGCGGATACCGGTATAGGTATCAGCCCCGAAGACCAGGCGCACTTGTTCGAGGCATTCGAGCAACTCGATCATTCGAACTCGCGCCGCTTTCCCGGAACCGGCTTGGGCCTCTACCTCTCTCGTAAATTGGCGCTGCTTCTCGGGGCCGAACTTGCCGTGAGCAGCGAGCGCGGCAAGGGCAGCACCTTTACGCTCACGCTTTTACGCTGACCGCGCGATGCCGGCCTCGATTCTGGTCGTCGACGATAACGCCGAAAATCTCGAGCTTATGCTCTATCTGCTGCGAGCCTTTGGGTATGGCGCCATGGGCTGCTCCGACGCCCGTAGCGGCCTCGAGGCCGCGAGGGCCGACCGTTATAGGCTGGTCCTCTGCGACATCCTCATGCCGGGCATGGACGGCTATGAGTTTGCTCGACGCTTCAAGGCCGATCCAAGCGTTTCTCACACGCCGCTCGTCGCCGTAACGGCGCTCGCCATGCCGGCAGACGCGCACCGAATCCGCACCGCAGGCTTCGACGGCTACATCAAAAAACCGATCGAGCCCCAGACCTTCGTCGCGCAGATCGCGGCCTTTCTGCGTCCCGCATCCGCCTAGTGGCCACGGTGCTGGTCGCGGACGACTCAACCGATGCCCGGCTTCTCGTCCGCGTCGTCCTGGAGTCGCGCGGCCACACCGTGATGGAAGCCGGCGACGGCGAAGACGCTTGGGTTCGAGCTTCGCAAATCATTCCGGACCTCATCGTCGTCGATCTGTCCTTGCCGACACTGGCCGGCACCGAACTGATCCGCCGGGTCCGCGGCGACCCAAACATGCGTCGCGTGCGAGTGGCGCTCTATACCGCGACGACGGCGAATCCGGCGATCCGCGATTTTATGCGGATCTACGGCGTGCGGCATATCGTGCCAAAGCCCACAGAGCCGCAGGCCTTACTGGAAAAGCTCGAGGAGGCGCTACGCGATTGACCGTCATGGCGACGTCTACGTAGTCTTCGCATGGAGCGACGCGTTGCGGTACGCTGCCGCGACGTTCGTTAGCATGACCAAAAAGGCGATGAACCCGGCGTCGGCGGCGATTCGCAGCAGCGCGCCGTCGCCGCGCAACGCTGCCAGCGCGCCGAGGACGATCGCCGCCTGATAGGCGAGCACCGTCAGCCATGAGAGTGGCGCGATCAGCACTTGCTGCGGCCGCGTTTCGTCGTCTTCGCCGCGAACGGTCGTCAGGAGCACGCGTACGCCGATATGGTGAAGGTGCGCCAACACCGCATTGCCGGTCCAGCCCAAGAGCGCCACGTAGACCGCCGCGGCGCCGTACGGTTTCCCTGTAGCGGCGCCGATCGCTAGCGCGGCCGACGCGACGGCCGCGAGCGCGGCGCACGCCATCAGCACTTGCGGAGGGCGGTGCGATACGGTCGCGCGCGCCAGCACCGTCAGCAAGTCGAACGCGTAGAGCGCGATGCCGGCCAGCAGTAGCACGCAGCCGACGACTGCCGCAGATTTCAAGTGCAGAATTGCGGCGATCCCCGCAAGCAAAATGCCCGCAAGGAGCGTGGTGCTGGAGCCGATATGGACCCGCACGCGCGAGGAACGCATGCCCGCGATCGGCCCCATCGTTCGCGCGGAGACGCCCACGACCAAGAGCGAAAGCCACCCGCCGATCGCGAGCACCGCATGCGCGGGCGGAAGACGTTCGAGCCACGTCGCCGGCACGGTGCCGCTCAGCCCGAGCGCGGCGATCGCGCCCAAGAGCGCCGCAAGGAGCAAGAAGAGCAGCGTGCCGCCGAAGGCCCGCGCGACGGCGCGCCCAGTCCCGCCACGGCGCATCGCCGCGCCGAGCGGTTCGCATGCGGTGAGGGCATAGACGACGATCGCGAGCACGGCGACGAACGCGCCGCCTTGCAGCAGGGTCGCGCTTGGGCCTACGAAGCCCGCGATCAGTGCGGCGGCGCCGAAGGCGAAGACGAGGATGAAACCGCGCCCGATCGGACGCGAGCGCCACTCGACGTCGAGAAACGCCGGAATGACGTGCTGCAGCACGCTCAATGCGACGAGCGTAATCCAGCCCAACGCGACGGCATGCACCCATGCGAGCGCGGTGAAGGAAACGCCCGACGAAAGCGTCGCCGCAGCACGATAGAGCAAGAGCCAGGAGAGTCCGAACGCCGACATCGCGAGCGCCAGCGGCAGCGGCGGTATCCAACTTTTCATGGCGTTTGTTGCTCAGCGAGGGAGGCGTAGTTGCGTTCAATCTGTTGCCACGCGGTCCAAAACGCCGGCGCGTTCGGCGCGATGCGGTCGCCGGCTACGTCGTGCAGCAAGCGATATGCATTCCGCGCGATCCGCGAAACCGCGGTATTGCCGCCGAGGTCCTCGGAAGCGAAGAGCGTATGACGAAGGTTCCGGTCTAAGAACTCGTCGGCGAAACGGTCGATTTCGCGCGACACGCCGGGGCCCGCGGTCGGCAACGCGAGCGCGTCCGCGATGCGTTGCAGCTGCTCGCGCGGCCGTTGCATCAACAGGTCGTAGTCAACGACGATCCACGGAAGACCTGCGAGCTCGCGCAGGAAAGGCACCATGTGCGCCAGCCACAACCGCAGCGCGCACTCCTCGTCCATCTTCTGCCTCGCAAACAGCGACGCCGCGACGCTGCGCGGATGACGCACGACGACGATATACGAGTCGTCGACGCGCAACGATCGTAGCACCGCGCGCCAAAAGGGCAGCACGCGGATAGTCCGTGGATCCTTGAAGCCCCAAACGCGATACGCACCGAACGTTCGGCGCAGATAGCGCGCGGCGCGCCGCCGCATTCTCCAAAAACACAGTCCTAGGAGCGGCCCGGCCCGGATCGGGGCGCTATCGTCCCATCGCAACCCCAGCATTCGGAGGGCGCGTTCGTCGATCTCGACCACGCCGCGATCTTCCCAGTAGCCCGTCGGATTCTCGGGTTGCGCGTCGAGAAAGTCGTTACCGAGGGCTACCGAGAGCGCGCCAAGGCCGCGCGCCACCGCGCTGGTA
>JAFAQW010000172.1 GCA_019245995.1 Vulcanimicrobiota bacterium
AACCTGGAAAATTTCGG
Source organism: Vulcanimicrobiota bacterium (assembly GCA_019245995.1). Taxonomy (GTDB): domain Bacteria; phylum Vulcanimicrobiota; class Vulcanimicrobiia; order Vulcanimicrobiales; family Vulcanimicrobiaceae; genus Cybelea. The sequence goes on from JAFAQW010000172.1 coordinate 18, forward strand.
TAGAGCACGTCGTAGACCGGGGTCGTGACGGCATCGCCGAGTTGATCGTGGTAGTAGCCCACGACCAGCGGCACCGAGACGATCGTCACGATCAGGAAGTACAGCATCGCTGGGCTCTGATTCCGCCGCAACGCGATGCCGGCGAGCGCGACGATCGGGACGAACCACAGCAACGCCCCAAAGACGCCGGCGGCGTATGCGGCCGCCCACGGGAAGTACGCCTTGCCGGCAAAGGAAACGAACGTCGCCCAGTGTCCGAGACCGCGCAGAACGTTGGCGAACGAGGTCGCGGCGTTATGCATCGAGGGCGCTTCGCTCAGGACGCCGTTGAGATACGCGCCGCGGAAGAAATCGACGAACGGTACCAGCCAATACAGGTTTACGGCTACGGTTCCGATCGCGGCGATCGCGAGAAAGGGCCACGTTCGCCGCAGCGCTACCCCGGGAGCCGGATCGAACAGAATCGCGACGACGACGAAGAGGGCGAGTAGAATCGCATTGATGCCCACGAGCGGCGGATTGATTCCCGCGCCGACGAGCACGAGCAACGCAACGGAGAGGCCGGCGCGCCAGTAGTTCAGCTCGCCGCGCATCGCGCGCGCCGTGACGGCGACGAGTGCCGGAAGCGTCGCATAGGTCAGTAGCCAGACGATCTGCGCCTGCGAGTTGAGCGCGACGTACATATTGAAAAGGTAGGCGCAGGCGCCGGCGATTCGGGCGGCCTCGCTCAACGCGGGGGTGACGTATCGCAGGCAATAGTACATCGACCAGAGGCAGCCGAGATACACGACGAAAACGATGCAGTGCTGCGCCACCGCCGGCGGCACGTGCAACAGTTGGGCAACCGCGTACGCCCACGCGTACGGAGTCTCGTACGGATACCAGAAGCCCGTGTGGGTTCCGAGGTGCAGCGCCGGATTCCAGGCGGACAGCAGTTGGCCCAAGAATTTCAGCGGGTCGATGTGCAACGCGGCCTGGCCGTCATTGAGCTGCAATCCTCGGCCGTAGGCGGTCGTCACCAAGAGCGCGAGCGCCACGAACAGCGCGGGAACGCCGGCCCTGCGGAGCAATGCGGGCTGCGACCAGACCGTGGCCCACGGCGGCGCGCCGGACGCCTGCACGGCTTCTTGCTTCACGAATGCGCCTTTCCGTAGAGTCTGAAGGGCCCCTCGAGGCTCAGCTCCTGTCGTACGGTCGAGAGCTCGAAGAGGCGATCGACGTGGCGGTCCACCGCAGCGAATTCGACATCACGGAGAATGCAGCGGTACTCGACTCGCCGTACGCACTCGAAGCGATGCGCTCCTTCGTCGTGACAGGCGGGGCACAGCGACGGTCGCAACGCAATCGTCTGCCCGATCGGCGCGCCGCGCACTTCGCTCGTCATCCCGAACAACGCCAGCGTCTTCACGTCGAGCCCGGACGCAAGATGGCTGAAGCCGGCGTCGTTGCCGACGAACACCTCGCACTCGGAGAGCCGGCGCGCCGCCTCGGCCAACGGCTCCCGGATCACGGCGATTGCGTCGTGGCCCGCGAAGTCCGCCGCGGCGCGCGCGGCTTCGCGATCCTCGTGCGGTCCCAAAAAGAACCGGACGCGACGTCCCTTTGCGACCTGAGCGCGGGCCAGCGCAACGAACCGATCGTAGGGCCACCGCTTGGCTTCGTTGCCTTTGTATGCCATCGAGCCCGGATGCATCCCGAGCACGCCCGAAATCTTCTCGCGTCGCCACGAGGCCGGGATCCAGTACCGCAGCCACTCCGCCGTTTCGCGCAGGCCCATCGCGCGGGCGAGACGCAGGTTCTCTGCCAAGCGATGCCCCCCGCGCAGCGGCACGCGCGCGTTCGCGGTCGTAGCCGCGAGCGCACTCGAAACGCCGCCGTACTCGTGCATCCAGAGCCGTCGCGCGCCCACCGCGCGAGCCACTGCCGCGTATTGCCAGCGCGTCGCCGGAAACGGAAGAATGCAATGCTGGTATCTCCGGCGGCGCAGACGCGCGATGACCCCAAGCAGATCCCGGGGAGTCGGGCGCAGCGGCAACTCCACGACGTCGCGCGCCGCGCCCAACGACTCGACGTACTCGGTCACGGGCGCCTGCCACGTGAGCGCATCAAACGGCGACGACGACTGCGCCAGTCCGCGAAGGACCGGGCTGGATGCGAACGCGTCGCCGAGCCCCGGCAGCAGAAGCACCAGGGCGGGTTCCGACGCGGCGCCGTGGCTATTCGGAGATCGTGACAGGAACGACGATTTCGTGCGAGCCGGCGGAGAAGTCCGCCCGCGACGGCCGGTGGCTGGGACGGTCGTAGTAATGCAGGATGCGCATCCGGTAAAAGATCGCCAGCGTATCGACGAAGACTTTCATCACGGCCGGCAGGCGCAAGCGGCTGCAGACGCGCTGAAAGTTGAGCTTCACCGGCGCCTCGGCGATGCGGTAACCGAAGTGGTGCGCGTTGGCGAGCAGTTCCAGATCGAACGCAAAGCGCTTCACCAAGACACGCGGCAGCACGTGATCGAGCACCTTGCGCCGGAAGAGCTTGATGCCCGTTTGCGTGTCTCGTACCGGCAAGCCGAAGAGCGCGCGCACCAGCATGAAATAGCCGAAACTATACAGCCGGCGCAGCCGGGGATAGTCCACCTTCGAGCGGGGATGGAACTTCGACCCGATCACGACGTCGGCGTCGCTTTCACGCATGACGTCGAAGAAGTCGGCGAGTTGCTCGGGATGAAGGTCCATGTCGGCATCCAAGAACGCGACGTGGTCGCCTCGGGCGTACGAGGCGCCGCAGATCAGCGCATGACCTTTCCCTTCGTTACGCGCGCAGCGTACTATGCGGACGTGCCCCGGCCAGCGCGCGAGTGCGCCGCTGGCTGCGGCATGCGTTCCGTCCATGCTTCCGTCGTCGATAACGACGATTTCGAAGTCCACGCCGAGCGCCTGCATCGTCTCGACGGTCTCGCAAACATTCTCGGCGATCGAACTAGCCTCGTTGTAAGCGGGCATGAGGATCGAGAGCATGGCGCTGGTACGTTGGCGCTTGCGCGATATCGCGCCTTCCGGGGACCCGTTAACCATAGTCAATTTCGGCGCGTCGCGTACTGTTTGCCGTTACGCGATCGGCGCCTCGCGATTCTCCGGCGGGCTCACGAGATTGCGCTCGAACTTCGCCACGATCGTGCGCCAAGCGAGATCCAGTTCTTCCACGCCTAACACGCGCGCCGCGGCAATAAATACCGTTGCGCCGATGGCGATCTGGCCGAAGAGAAACCAAGCGCGCGAGGCAAGGCTCGCTTCAGGCGTAACGCCGAGCGCGCCGATCCAGCCTAATGCCAGCAGCATGGCGAACGAGCTGAGCAAGACCTTTCCGCCCGAGATCGCGAGCGAGCGCCAATCGATGCCTGCGACGAGCCGCGCAGCGAGCATCAACAGCAGCGCGGCTTGCGCGGTCTGGCTGACCGAATTGGCCAAGAGCAGACCGCGCGCGCCGAGGTTCGGCAGCCACACAAGCGACAGCAGGACGTTGAGCACGACGGTTGCGACCGAGATCGTCACGGGCGCGAGCGTCTCGTGGCAGGCAAAGCAGCAGCGCGTCAGCACGACGTTGGCCGCCAACGCGATGAGCCCGACCGCGGCGTACGGCAAGAGGCTTGCGGTCAAATCGGTCGCGCTCGCTTGAAACGTTCCCCGTTCGAACAGCGCTTGCACCATCGGGTGCGCCAGCACGATCAGCGCGAAGGCCGACGGGATCGTGATGAAGTTCACGAGACGCAATCCGGTGACGACGCTGCGGGCGACGCCGCGACGGTTCTCGCGCGCAAACTGCGCCGCGAGCAACGGAAAGATGACCGTCGCGATCGCGGCCGCGAAAATCTGTTGAGGAAAGTTTACCAACTTCGTCGCGTAGTTCATGCCCGCGATATAGCCGGGGGCAAGCGTGGAAGCGAAAAAGCGATCGAAGAAGAGCGCCAACTGTCCGGCGGCGGAACCCACGATGATCGGCCCCAGCAGCAGCCAGATCTTCTTCAGTCCCGGATGCCGCAGGTCGATTGCGGGACGATAGCGGCCGATGGAGAGGAACGACGGCAGCTGAACGATCAGCTGCGCCCCGAGACCCAGCACCGTCCCCACGACTAGTGCGTAAATACCCATGCCGTGACTCAACAGGACGACACAGGCAATCGTCACGCTGTTCACGGCAACCCCCACCAGCGCGGCCGCGCGGAAGCGGTGATACGCGTTGAGCATGGCCGACAAGACGCCGCTGAGGCTCACCGCAACGATGCTGGGCATGAGCCAGCGCGTCATGCGAATCGCCACGGCCATCTGCGGAGCCGGGAAACCGTGTGCGATGACGGGGACGTACCAGCGAGCGGTCATGAAGCCGATAATCGCGCAGGTGCTGAGCACGATGGCCAGCAGGTTCAGCACCGTGTTGGCCAGCCGCCAGGCCTCCTCTTCACGGCGGCGGGCGAGGTATTGCGAAAACGTCGGCACGAGCGCGCTCATTAACGCCCCGTTAAAAACGCCGAAGAGAATCGTCGGGATCGTCGCGGCTGCGAGAAACGTATCCATCTCCCAGCGAGTTCCATAGTAACGCGCGTTGACGACCTCACGCATGAAGCCTAGCAGTGTCGAAGCGAACGTCGCGCCCATGATGAACAACGTGGAGGCCGCAATCGAGACGCGTCGGCGCGGACGGCGAGGTTCGGGAACAACCCGCAGATGCAGCGAGCCGTTAATGCGCTCCGTTCCTCCGTATGACGGCGGGAATGGTCTTCGCGACGATCAACAAGTCGCCCAGCGGCGTCCACGTGTCGACGTAGCGATTATCTAACTCCATCCAGTGCTCGAACGAGACTTGGCTGCGGCCGTTGATCTGCCACAGGCACGTGATGCCTTGTGGAACGCTCTGGCGCCGCAACGCGAAGGCATCGTAATGTTCCACCTCGCTCGGTAGCGCGGGCCTCGGCCCGACGAGCGACATGTCGCCGAGCACCACGTTGAAGAGATTCGGCAATTCGTCAATGCTCGTGCGCCGTAGGAACCGTCCCAGCGGATGCAGCCGTGGATCGTCCCGAATCTTGAAGACCGGGCCGTCGACTTCGTTGAGGTGCATCACGGTGGAGCGCATCGCGTGCGCGCCCGCGACCATCGTGCGAAGCTTGAACATCTTGAAGCGGCGGCCGTTGCGGCCCACGCGCTCCTGCGCAAAGAACGGCGTACCGCGCGTGACGAACGCGATCGCGACCGCGGAGGCGGCGATCACCGGCGCGGCAACCACCAGCAAAAGGGCCCCCAGCGCGACGTCTGTCGCGCGCTTGAGGCCCCACCACACTTGGGGAACTTGACGTTCCGCTGCCACGCCGATGGCTAACTGCACGATGCGAATGCCTCTCGTACCGTTCGTCCCACGCAATCGAGACCCTCGATATCACCAAGCAGGCGTCCCTCTGTCGCGCCGAGGTGCACGAACGGAACGTACTCCCGCGTGTGGTCCGTACCCGGCGCCGTCGGATCGCACCCGTGGTCCGCCGTGACGACGAGCTCGTCACCCGGTGCCAAGGCCGCCTCCAGCATCGGAAGCGCCGCGTCGAGCTCTTCGAGCGCACGGCCGTAGCCTCGCGCGTCGCGGCGATGGCCGTACTTCGAATCGAAATCGTTCAGGTTCGTAAAGACGAATCCGCGATCGATGCGCCCGAGCAATTCGATCGTGCGCGTCATGGCCTCCCCGTTATCGGCAACCCGCACGGACGACGAAACCGCGCGACCGCAATAGATGTCGCCGATCTTGCCGACGGCGTGCACGTTGATGCCCATGCCGTTCAGTTCGTCAAGCAAATTGCGGGGCGGCTCGACGGCATAGTCACGACGATTCGGCGTCCTGGCGAAAGCCCCCGGTTTTCCCAGAAACGGGCGGGCGATCACGCGATTGACGTTGTGCGCCCCGCGCAGCATTGCGCGCGCCTGTAGGCACCAGTCGTAGAGCCGCTCCAGCGGCACCGTCTCTTCGTGCGCCGCGACTTGAAAGACGGAGTCGGCCGACGTGTACAAGATCGGCCGGCCGGTCTCGACGTGCGCTGCGCCAAGCTCTTCGATGATCTCCGTGCCGGACGCCGGTTTGTTCCCAAGCGGCGGCTGGCCGGTAATGCGCGTGAATTGCTCTACGACGTCGTCCGGGAAACCGCGCGGATACGTGGGAAACGGAACGCTCGTGACGATGCCCATCATCTCCCAGTGACCAGTGATCGTGTCTTTGCCGCGGCTTCGCTCGCTCAGTCGGGCGACGGTGGCTGCCGGGTGTTCCACGCGCGCGACGCCCGGGATGTCCGCGAGCAGCCCCAGCCCGAGGCGTTCCAGATTGGGCAGCGTCAATCCGCCGAGAGAACGCGCGGCGTTCGCCATCGTGTTGGCGCCGGGCGCGTCTCCGAAATCGGGAGCGTCCGCAAGCGCGCCCACGCCTCCCGAATCGATAACGAGCGTCACTACGCGTTTCATGCGCCGCGTTTCTGGTTTCGGCGCAGTGCGCCTTCCGCGTAGGAGACGCGCCCTCGCGTCGAAAAAGCGTTGCGACCGTGCGACGAACCCTAGCATCGGCGGCGCTTGCAACGCTGACGTTCCTCGTCGCGTCGCGCGTCGCGCACGCCGCGACGCCGGCGCCCACAAGCACGTCGAGCCCCGCGCCTCCCACCCTCATCCAAATCAACGCCACGCGCATCGACTTCTACTACGATCGCTTCCTTCTCGAGGCTGACGGCAACGTGCGTCTGCGGACCAGCGACGGGTTCACCGTAACGGGCGATGCCTTTTCGATGGATTTGAAGCTGAACCGTTTCATGGTAGCGGGACACGTTCACTTGCACGATGCCAGTGGAGACGTTAGCGGTGCGGCCATCTCGGATTTCTTGGACTTCCGGCGCATCTACTTCGTGCCCGTAACGTCGGCGCCGGATCGCTGGACGTTCCTGAACGGAGACCTCGCTCACCCGTCCAAGGGCCGCGTGATGCCGGGAGACGCGTTTTATTTTCCCGACGTGCCGCAGCAGCCCAGCATCACGGGAAACGCCGCCGTCATCGGCACGAAGACCTACGTGCGATTCATCAACTCACACACATATCTCGCCGGCGCCCCCATCCCGCTCGGGTCCGACGTCATCAACTTCAGCCCCGATCAGTATTTCGCCCAGAATTCGCTCTCGGGCGCGACCGCGGACCTCACGTGGAACTTGGCGGGAAGCGCGAACTCCCTGACGGCAGTGCATTTGCGCTACGACCCCACGTACCACACGTATCTCTCCGTCGAGCAGCATCTCGTGGGCCAACACGAGTACGCAATTTTTTCGGTGAACCCGGCGACGCGCGCCGAAAAATGGTGGAATACCATGCTGTACGACAAGCTGGGCAGCAGGTTCCAAATC
>JAFAQW010000176.1 GCA_019245995.1 Vulcanimicrobiota bacterium
GTTCCCGCTTTCTTCGAACGTAGCGTTGTGCTGACGAGCGCCGTAGACGCGTACCGCTATGGAGATCAGGCCGCAGGCGGCGCGGTCGTCGCCGCGCCGTTTTTGGACGGATCGAACTTCGACGTGGCCACGCTCGGAAGTCGCGTCATCGCGCGTCTGCAAGCCGGTTCGGATGAGTCCGGCGTTGCCGCGGCCTCGTTTACCGACAACGAGGAGTCGCACCAACGCACGGATCTGTTCGCCGGTTGGCCGCTCGGCGGCGACCAGTCGCTCAACGCCGCCGCGGGCACGGAGCAGGCGCGACTGTACTCCGCGACGCCGCCGCTTTTCAGCGGCGACTATTCGTTCGTGGATGCGACGTTCAGCGCTCCCCGCTTTGCGAACTTTTCGTTCACGGCGCTCGCCGACCACGGCGCGTACGCCGAACAATTCGGCGAGTATCCCGTCTCGACGGCGTGGTCGGATAGCGGCCTGGCCGCCGGCGTGCACTCGAACGGCGCCGTTTCGACGTTCGGCGATTTCAGCGTTCGTGCGTCGAGCGGCTTCTACGACGCGCAAGCGCTACCTGGTGGTATTCCACGGCTTGCGGCGTTGCTGACGCAGACGCACGCCGATGCCGGCGTAACGCTGAGCGCTCCGGAAGGCAGGCTGACCGCGGCGGTCGGCGCATTTTGGATCGACTACTCCGGCGGATCGTACGGTATGTCGCGTGCGCAGCGAACCGCGTTGCTCGCGCCGTCCTTGGAAGCAACCTTGTTTCCGAATGGAAAGTGGAGCGCGACCGTCGAGGGCAGCGGCGCCTTCACGCTGCCGAATTTCGTCGAACAGTATCAGTACGCGGGCCCCGCAGGCCGCGCCATCGCGCTGATGCGCAACTCTTTGGTTGCGGGGACGCTCACCTACACGGACGAGTCGAGAGTTTCGGTGTCGTTGGAAAGCGCGCAAGAGCGTTTCGCGGGCGCGCAGTCCGGGACGGTAAGTTCGACCGGTCTCGCCGCGACCTGGCAGGTCTCGCCCGCGGTCGCGTTACGCGCCTGGACGATGCACCTCGCGCAAAACTTGGCACCGATCATACCGCTCTATCCCTGGTTTACCTCGACCGTGAACGCGTTTTGGTTAACGTACGCTCCCGCGCCGAGCGGATTGCGGTTCGACGGCGTCTACCGCCGCGATCTGCTCGACGGTTCGCCGTTCTACCACTTCGATGGCGCCGTGTCGGGCCAGATTACGGGACGCGTGCGCTGGTATGCCGGCGCCGAGGATTGGATGCATCGCACCTTTCTCGACGCCGGACTACGAATCGGCGGCCGTTAAGACGCCTCAGCGATCGTCGTGCCGCGAATGCGGGCGCCGGCGCCGGCGCGTCGGCGGCGCGCCCGGCCCTGCCGGGAGTCCGCCGTCACGAGGTTCGCGATTCGGCCGCGGGGCGCGCGCCGCAAAGTCGCCATTGCCGGACACGCCGCCGAGGAGAGCCTTGCGCGAGAGGTTGATGCGCCCTTGCGGATCGATCTCCGTGACTTTGACCATGATCTCGTCGCCGACTTTCACGACGTCCTCCACGCGATCGACGCGGGCCGGAGCGAGTTGGCTGATGTGCACGAGCCCTTCTTTGCCGGGGAGGATTTGCACGAAGGCGCCGATGTTGATGATGCGGGTCACCGTGCCCAGATAACTCTCGCCGACGACCACGTCTTTGGTGAGGTTTTCGACGATCTGCTTCGCCTTGTCGCCGGAAGCGCCGTCAAGCGACGTGATGAACACGCTGCCGTCGTCTTCGATGTCGATCTTTTCCACGCCGGTGTCGGCGATGATCTTGTTGATGACCTTTCCGCCGGGGCCGATGACGTCTTTGATCTTCGCCGGATCGATTTTCACGATGATCATTCGCGGCGCGTACTCCGAGAGTTGCTCGCGGGGGCCCGCGATGGTCTCGGCGAGCTTGTCGATGATGGCGTGGCGCGACTTCTTCGCTTCAGCCATCGCTTCGCGCATAATTTGCACCGTGATGCCTTGGACTTTGATGTCCATCTGGATCGCGGTGATGCCCTTCTTGGTACCCGCGACTTTGAAGTCCATCTCGCCGAGTGCATCTTCCATGCCTTGAATGTCTGTGAGGATCGCGTATTTGTCGCCTTTGAGGATGAGCCCCATCGCGACGCCCGCCACGTGATCTCGAATCGGCACGCCCGCATCCATCAGCGCCAGCGTCGAACCGCACACCGATGCCATCGAAGAGGAGCCGTTGGATTCGAAGATCTCGCTGACGAGGCGCAGCGTGTACGGGAACGTATCCTTCGGCGGCAGGACCGGAATCAGCGCGCGCTCCGCGAGTAAACCGTGACCGATCTCGCGCCGCCCGGGCCCGCGCATCGGGCGAGTCTCGCCGACCGAGTACGGTGGGAAGTTGTAAAAGTGCATGTAACGCTTGTCCTCGAGGGCCATAATGCCGTCGAGGCGCTGCGCGTCGCTGGTAGATCCCAGCGTCGCGGCCGTAAAGACCTGCGTTTGTCCGCGCGTGAACACGCCCGAGCCGTGAACTCGGGGAACGTAATGCACCTTGCACCAGATCGGACGCACTTCGCCGGGCTTGCGACCGTCGGGGCGCAGCTTTTCGTCTACGACCATCGAGCGCAGCTCGTCCTCTTGCATCGCCTTGACGATCTTGTCGAACTCCTTAGCGCCGAGCGGATTCTCGAGCAACGCCTTCACGGCGTCGTCTTTCTTGCCGCACCGCTTGAGAGCTTCGTCGACGCTCAGTTCGTCGAACAGCAGTTCGCGCTTCTGTTTGTCGACCGTTCGCATCGCCTTCGCGACGTCTTTAGCGAAGGTCTTGCGTACCCATCGTTCGAGCGACGAATCGACGCTCGCGACCGGATACTCACGTTTCGGTTTTCCGGCCTTGCGCGCCAGTTGCTCGATCGCCGTGATGATCGTCCGGATCTCGCCGTGCGCGAACTCCACGGCGCCGAGGAACTCGTCCTCGTCGATCTCCTTGGCGCCTCCCTCGACCATCATGACGGCGTCAGCGGTTCCCGCGATGACGATTTCCATGCCGCCGGTCTCGTACTGCGGCAACGTGGGATTGCAGATATAGTTGCCGTCTTCGTCGCGCCCCACGCGGACGGCGGCGACCGTTTTCTCAAACGGAATGTCGCTCAGCGCGAGCGCGGCGCCGGCGGCGCAAACGCCCAGCACGTCGGCGTCGAGTTCGGGATCGATCGAAAGAACCGTCGCAACGATCTGCACGTCGTTGCGAAAACCGTCGGGGAAGAGCGGTCGAATGGGACGATCGATCTGCCGCGAGCTCAGGACGGCGTGTTCCGGCGGACGGCCTTCGCGCTTGATGTAGCCGCCCGGAATCTTTCCGGCGGCATACATGCGTTCCTCAAAATCGCAGGTCAGGGGGAAAAAGTCGATGCCTTCGCGAGGCTTCTCGGAAGCGGTGACGGCGCAGAGCACGACGTTTTGATCGCCATAACGAATCAACGCGGAGCCGTTTGCTTGCTTCGCGAGTTCGCCGGTTTCGATGGTCATCGTGCGCCCGCCGACCGTTAGACTAACGGATTCGGGCACAGTCTCTCCTAAATTTCGAATTTTTTCTTTTGTTATGTTATGAAGTGCCGGTCGTTCGGGCCGTGCGCGCGGCCGCCCTGCCTTCACGAGGTTCCAAGCCAAATATGCTGGTATAACGGCTCCCATGCAAACGCTCTCGGCGGATCGGCTCAAGGAGCTACAACTACGGGCGAACGACGTGCGGCAAGGAATCATCCGTTCCTTGCTATCGGCCGGTTCCGGACATTCTGCGGGGCCGCTCGATATGTCCGACGTATTCACCGCGCTCTACGGCCATCTCATGCGGCACGATCCCGCCCATCCGGATTGGCCAGATCGGGATCGCTTGATCCTATCCTGCGGCCACATCGCGCCGGTGCGCTATTCGGCGATGGCCAACTTCGGCTATTTTCCGGTGGAAGAGTTGTTAACGCTGCGAAAGTTCGGCTCGCGGCTGCAAGGGCATCCCGAACGGGTCAAACTGCCGTCCGTCGAGACGACGTCGGGCCCATTAGGCGAGGGGCTGGGCCAAGCCGTCGGCATGGCGCTCGGCGCAAAAATGGACGCCAAGGATTTTCGCCTTTGGGTCGTTGCGTCCGACGCGGAGCATCAATGCGGGCTGCATTGGGAGGCCGTGCTCACCGCCGCGAAGTTCAAGCTCGACAACGTCACCGTCATCGTGGATCGCAACTTCATTCAGATCGACGGAAGCACGGAAGACGTGATGCCGCTGGAGCCGTTCGCGCAAAAGTATCGTTCCTTCAACTGGGAAGTCTTCGAGTGTGACGGCAACGACATCGCGTCGTTCGTGGAGACGGCCGAGCGCGCCCGGCGAACCGTCGGCAAGCCGCAAGTCATCGTCGCGCTGACGGTTCCGGGCAAGGGCGTCTCCTACATGGAAGGCGACTACACGTGGCACGGCAAGCCGCCCAATGGGCAACAAGCGGACGAAGCATTGCGCGAACTGTCGGCCGAACGAGAGAGCATTCTCGCCCGTGGCTAGCGGAACGCGGCTCTGCGACGTGACGGCGGATGCGGCGCATTTGGTGGACTATCGCTCCGGCGATCTCCAGCAGGTTCCCACGCGCAACGGCTTTGGCGAAGGACTGATCGAGGCCGGAACCCTCGACTCAAACGTCGTCGGAATATGCGCCGACCTTTCCGAGTCGACGCGCTTCGAAGGGTTTCGCAAGGCACGCCCGTCGCAGTACTTGGAGATCGGCGTTTCGGAGCAGATGCTCGTGGCGATGGCGGGCGGCCTCGCCTCCGTGGGCAAGATACCGTGGATCGCCAGCTACGCGATGTTCAATCCCGGGCGCTCATGGGAGCAAGTGCGCACGATCATGGCGCTCAACGAAACCAACGTGAAGATCGCCGGCGCGCACGCGGGCGTTTCGGTCGGACCCGACGGCGCGACGCATCAAGCGATCGAGGATATCGCAATCATGCGGGTCATTCCGCACATGACCGTCGTCGTTCCGTGCGACGCCGTTCAGACCAAAAAGGCGACGCTCGCGCTCTCGCAGATGTGGGGACCGGCATATCTGCGCTTCGGTCGCGAAAAATCCGCAGTGATTACGACCGGCGAGACGCCGTTCGAGATCGGCAAGGCGCAGATCTTCCGCGAGGGGCGAGACGTTGCGATCGTTGCGTGCGGAATCTTGGTGTACAACGCACTCATCGCGGCTGACCGGCTCGCGCGCGAGGCCGGCATCGAATGCCGCGTCGTGAACAACCACACGGTCAAACCCATGGATCAGGCGGCGATCCTCGATGCGGCGCGCAGGTGCGGCGCCGTCGTTACGGTCGAGGAACACCAGCAGCACGGCGGCATGGGTTCGCGGGTCGCGGAAATACTCGCCCAGCATGAGCCGACGCCCATCGAATTCATCGGAGTGGACGATTGCTTCGGGCAGTCGGGCGATCCCGCCGAACTGATCGAGCACTATGGAATGGGCGTCGCGTCGATCGAACAGGCCGTCCGCCGGGCGTACCGGCGGAAAAGGCTCTAGCTAG
>JAFAQW010000085.1 GCA_019245995.1 Vulcanimicrobiota bacterium
GGCGGCGATGACTGATCGAGTTCTTCTCCTTCTCGCCAAGCGCCGCGAAGCTCCGGTTCAACGGCGGATAGAAAAAGAGAGAATCGTAGCCGAACCCACCCGAGCCCGCTTCGGTCTCCAATATGTAACCGTTAACTTCGCCCGCCGCGCTAACGGGTTCGCGGCCCGGCTCGAGCAGCGTCAAGACGCACACGAAACGCGCGGTGCGCCGATATGGTGGAACGCCGCGCAGCTCCGCCAGCAGCGCGGCGCGGCGCTCCTGCCAATTGATGTCGTTGCCGCCGTAGCGCGCCGACTCCACCGCGGGACGCCCCTCGAGCGCATCGACCTCCAAGCCGCTGTCGTCCGCGAGCACGGCCGCGGACAGATGGCGCGCGTGCAGCTCCGCCGCGAGCGCCTGCGCTTTCAGCATCGCGTTGCCGGTATAGCTACCGGCGTCTTCCGCGACCTGTGCTAATTTCCGGGGGGCGACCAGTTGCAGAGACGAGCGGGCGAAGATCGCCTTCAGCTCGCGAACCTTTCCGGGATTCGACGTCGCCAGATACGCCTTCACGACTCCAGGCGCAGCACCGCCATGAACGCCTCCTGAGGAAGCTCCACTTTGCCGACGCGCTTCATCCTTTCTTTACCGGCCTTCTGCTTCTCCAGCAGCTTGCGCTTACGGGTGATGTCTCCGCCGTAGCACTTCGATAAAACGTTCTTGCGCATCGCGCTCACGGTCTCCCTTGCGACGATCTTTCCGCCGATCGCGGCCTGTATGGGCACCTCGAACATCTGGCGCGGAATCAGCTCTTTCAGCTTTTCGGTGAGCGCCCGTCCGCGCGCCACCGCCTTATCCCGAGCCACGATGAACGACAAGGCATCCACCGCCTCACCGTTCAGAAGTATCTCGAGTTTTGCCAGATTGCCTTCGCGATAGCCGATCAGCTCGTAATCGAGCGACGCGTAACCCTTCGTGCGCGATTTGAGTGCGTCGAAGAAATCGACGATCACCTCGATCAGGGGCATTTCGTAGGTCAGGATCACGCGCCCGTCGTGCAGGTACTCCATGTTGCCGAGCGTCCCGCGCCGGTTTTGCGTGATCTCCATGATCGCTCCGACATACTCGGGCGGCGAGATGATCGTCGCCTTGACGTAAGGCTCCTCGATCGACGCGATCTCGTTGGGCGCCGGCAGCCTCGACGGGTTGTCGATCGTTCGAACGGCACCGTCCTTGCCGATCACGCGGAATACGACCGACGGCGACGTGGCGATCAAGTCGAGGCCGTAGTTGCGCTCCAGCCGCTCCTGGACGATCTCCATGTGCAGCAGGCCGAGAAAACCGCAACGGAAGCCGAAGCCGAGGGCGACGGAGCTCTCCGGCTCGTACACCAATGCCGCGTCGTTGAGCTTCAACTTTTCGAGCGCATCGCGTAAGACGTCGTACTGCCCCTCATTCGGATAGAGACCGCAGTACACCATCGGAACGGCCTTACGATAACCGGTCAGAGCGACGTGCGCGGGGTCGCTTGCCGACGTAATCGTATCGCCCACGTCGATGTCGCCTAACGACTTGATGTTGGCAATCACGTACCCCACGTCGCCCAGCTCGAGGGCGCCCGTGGCGCGCATCTGCGGCGAAAAGATTCCCACTTCGGTGCACTCGAACACTCGCTCGTGCGCCATGGACATAAAACGCGTTCCGGCAGAGAGCCGCCCGTCAACGACCCGCACGTAGCTCACCACGCCCCGGTAGGAGTCGAACTGGGCGTTGAAGACGAGCGCGCGAAGATGGTCGCGGTGGCCTTTCGGCGGCGGAATGCGCTGCACGATCGCCTCCAGCGTCTCTTCAATTCCGATGCCGTTCTTCGCGCTGGCCAAGATACATTCGCTCTGTTCGATCACGAGCAGCTCTTCGACTTCGCGCATCACGCGCTGCGGATCCGCTGCGGGCAGATCGATCTTATTGATCACCGGAATAACGGTCAGATCGTGCTCCAGCGCCAAATGATAGTTGGCGAGCGTTTGTGCCTCGATTCCTTGCGCCGCGTCGATGATCAGCACGGCCCCCTCGCAGGCAGCGAGCGAGCGCGAAACTTCATACGAAAAGTCCACGTGCCCCGGAGTGTCGATCAGGTTGAGGCGGTACAGTTCTCCGCTCCGGGCGCGATAATTTAACGTAACGGGGTGCATGCGAATCGTGATCCCGCGTTCGCGCTCCAAATCCATCGCGTCGAGCACTTGGTCTTCGAGTTCTCGCGCCTCGACGGTTCGCGTGATCTCGAGCAGCCGATCGGAGAGCGTCGTCTTGCCGTGATCGATGTGCGCGATGATGCAGAAATTTCGGATGTTGGCAGCAACATCCACGCGATGGGGATGGTCGGCTTTCAGCGCCACCGTGCTGCTAAAAGTACGGGATGCAGGCGTTAAAAGTGAGCCGCGCCAGCTCCGGACGAATCACCAACTGCAAGACGAGCAGCACGATCAGAAAGGCGACGTCGAGGCCGCCCAAGGGTGGAACGACGCGGCGAATCGGCATCAGCACGGGCTCGATGAGCGCGGCCAGGGAGTAAAACCATCGGCCTCGACGCAGATCGGGGAACCACGAGGCGAGCGCATAGACGAAGAGTAGCACCGTGTAGATGTTGACGGCCCAGTACAAAACGCGCCAGAGATCGCACGAAGCGGCGTTCAACGAGCGGCTCCGTCGACCGCCACGAGCCGCGCCTGTTCGATCGCCTTGAGTTCCTCCGGCGATGCCTCGACGGCAGGCTTGTAGGACGTTACCAGTTTGCCGAACGTGCGCGTGTCGTTGCGCGAGTAAATGCTGGTCAGCACGACGCCGTCGCCCCGCCTATTGAGCAGCGCAAGCGCGTACGAGAACCCGGGTTCGCCCTCGGTAAAGGCGTCGTAACGAATGAACCCGACCTGCGAAAGGTCGCTCTGAGCAAGACGCTCCAGGGCGCCCAGCCGTTCGCCGACCCTCTGGAGTTCGGCGCGAGCCTCGCGGCCGTTGCGTTCCAGCGCGTCAAACCGTTCGCCGGCGCCGCTCGAACCGCCCGAGATTAATTGGTCGTGAAGCGCGACGGTACCGCGCAGCGCCGCCAGTGCCGGGCGCACGAGCGCGAAGTGGTAGACCAGCAGCGCGAGCAATGCGCCGACGAAAGCTGCGGCCGAAAGTTCGATCGGTGTCATAGTGTTGTTGCGACCACGACGAGAGTCAGGTGGTTCACGGCGCCCGTAATTGCTCGCTTACCGTTGCTACCTTCCGGTTCTGGCGGGGTTCACGAGGTTACGCCGCGTGA
>JAFAQW010000153.1 GCA_019245995.1 Vulcanimicrobiota bacterium
CCGTCGCCCGAAAACGAATCGGGCGTGACGTTGACGATCGCCATCACGTACGTTCGCGCTCCCCAAACGAGCTGCGCACGGCGCAACTTCAGACAACGGCGCTGGGAAGATACCATTGACGCAATTCCGCAACGACGAACGTCGAGCCGGTAACGACGATCACGTCGTCCAATGCGGCCATCCGCCGCGCGACGTGCAACGCCTCCGCGGCCTCGCCGATCGCCCGGCCCCACGTTCCAAGCGATTCCGCGATCGTCGCGAGCCGCTGCGGAGGGATGGCGATGCGTCCTTGCGTGGCAAATGACGTGAACGTGAACGTGCACGGGGTCTGCGCGAAGGCCGCGATGATGCCGCGCGCGTCCTTGTTTTCGCCGATCGCAACGACGTAGTGAACGCGCCGCCCCGGAAAGGCCTCGTGCAGTGAATCGACGAGCGCCTGCGCCTTTTCGGCGTTATGAGCGATGTCGAAGATCATCGTCGGGTGCCCCGTCAACCGCTCCATCCTACCGGGCACGCTCAACCGCGCAAAGCCTTCGGCGACGTCGCGCGGCTGGGGGCGAAGCGCGTCCGGCAGTTGCTCCAACACGGCGACGGCGGTCGTGGCGTTGCGCCGCTGAAACAGTCCTAGCAACGGAAACTCGAACGCGTAGGTCGCCCGCGGCGTCGTGGCCCTCAGCCGAACGGTGCCCGGCGCCGCGCCGTTTTCCCAAACGGCGCGTACGCAGTCGTCGACGCTGACGAAACGCGCGCCAACCTCGTTGGCATGGCGCTCGATGACGGCCCGCGCCGCCGCCGGCACGGCCGCCACGACCAGCGGCACGCCGGACTTCGCGATCCCGGCCTTCTCGTAGGCGATCGCTTCGAGCGTATCGCCGAGGACCTCGGTATGATCGTAGCCGATCGACGTGATGGCGGCCACGGCCGGAAGGAGCACGTTCGTCCCGTCCAACCTTCCGCCGAGGCCGACTTCGACGACGGCGACGTCGACGCGTTCGCGCGAAAAATAGGTGAGCGCCAGCGCGAGCAGCGTTTCATAGTAGGTCGCGCGGCCGTACCGGGCGGCCGTCGCATCCAGTGCGGGCATCATGTCGTTCAACAAGTCCGCGAACCGCTGGGCGGAGATCGGCACGCCGTTGATCACCGCGCGCTCGGTCATCGAATGCAAGTGCGGCTTCGTATGCATTCCGGTGACTCTTCCGGACGCCGCCAATGCGCTCGCGAGCATCGTCACCGTGGAACCTTTGCCGCTGGTACCACCGACGTGGATCGAGGGATAGTCGTGATGCGGGTTACCGAGCTGGCGCAGCAACGCCGCCATTCGGTCCAACTTGTACGAGGTGCGCCGAGAGACGGTTTCGCCGATCGTTGCCGTGAGGTACTCGTTCGCCTCGGCGTACGTCCCTATATGCCTCACGGATGCTCGCTCCGATCGTTCAGAAGCTCGAGGGCGTGCGGCACGACCTCCAGGATGATGTCGAGCGACTCGCCCACCGCCTTCGGGCTCCCCGGCAAATTGACGATCAACGTCCGGTCTCTGACGCCTGCAAGCGCGCGCGACAGCATCGCGGACCTCGTATGCGCGAGCGACTCCGCGCGGATCGCCTCCGCGATTCCTGGGACCTCGTAGTCGAGAACCGCCGCCGTCGCCTGCGGCGTACGGTCCCGCGGAGACAATCCCGTTCCTCCGCTCGTTAGCACGAAATCCGCCGCGCCCGAATCGGCGACGTCGATCAGGGCGGCCTGGAGTTCCGCCGGTTCGTCCGCAATGACGCTCTCACGCACGATCGCGTACACCGGCTCCAGCCGTTGCTTCATCACGGCGATGCACGCATCGGGGCGCTCGCCCGATGCCGCCCGATCGGAGAGAACGATCAACGCGACGCGAAACTTCACTTTGTCTTGCTCAGCAGCCGCACCTCGGCAATCCTCGTGCCGCGGTCGACGGACTTGGTCATATCGTAAACGGTTAGCGCGGCGGCGCTCGCAGCGATCATGGCCTCGAGCTCGACACCGGTTCGCGCAGCCGTTCGCGCGGACGCTTCGATGCGGAGCGTCATTTCGTCATGCCAAGAAAATGCGACGTCGACGCTCGAAAGTTCGATCTGATGCGCGAGCGGTATCAGCATCGCCGTTTGCTTCGCGGCCATGATGCCGGCGATCTGCGCGGCCACCAGCGCGTCGCCTTTCGGCAGCGCGACTTCCCGCATCGCCTTCGCCGCGCGGGCGCTCATGCGGACCAGGGCCTGCGCCGATGCCGTTCGGGTGCTAACCTTTTTGTGCGACACGTCCACCATCACGATTTGTCCGCCGCGCGCGATGTGGGACGGCCTCACCGCGTCGGCGCGTTTTGAAACCTTGCCCAAATCAAACAGAGCAGCGCCAGCACCCACAGGATGATCATGTGCGTAATGTGGTGCGGGTGCCCCGCGCCGGATTCCGTGAACGCGTTGATCTTGCCCATCCCGTAGAGGATGCCCAGCACGAAGAATAGGGCGGCGAGAACGAAGGCAACGACTTTCATGTGATCACTCCTGCATGTGCTAAGAAAAGACAAATTATCCCGACCGCTATGCAATACCAACCGAACGGCCGAAGATTGTTCGAACGAAAGTACCGAGTGAGAAAGGCCACGGAAGCATACGCGGCCACCCCCGCCGCGATTCCTCCGACGAGGGCTTGCACGAGCACGACGTGCGCTCCCGGCGCGAATAGTTTCGGCATTTCGAGCAGCGCCGCGGCGAGAATGACCGGCGTCGCCAACAAGAACGAATAGTGTGCCGCCTCTTCGTGATCGAGATCGCACAGCAAGCCCGCAACCATCGAGATGCCCGACCGCGAAATCCCCGGCAAGAGCGCGAGCGATTGTGCGAATCCGATGAACAGGCTTTGCCCGTATCCGAGCGCCTCCAGCCGACGGCGGGAACCTCGCCGCCGCAGCGCCTCACCGGCGAACATCACGACGCCGTTGATCGCCAAAAAGAACGCGGCCGGGGCGGGTGACCCGAACAGCCGCCGTACGGGCACTTCGAAGAGAAATCCGAGGATCCCAACCGGAATCGTCGCGATGACCAGGCGCCAGCCGATGCGCTCTCGGCGGTCGTCGCTCAACCGCCCGCGAACGAGACTCGCGGACACGGCGCGCACAATTTGGTACCACATCCGGCGGTAGAAAACGATCAACGCCAGCGCCGTTCCGAGATGCAGTACGACGACGAATGCCAAAAACGACGGGCTCGCACGATTGATGTTGTGCCAACCGAGCACGGCCGGCACCAAGATCGTATGACCGAGGCTGGAAACGGGGAAGAGTTCGCTGACGCCCTGCAATAGCGCGAGCGCGAGCGCCTGAAGAAAGGTCACGGCGCAGCGTTGGCTTAGCGAGTTTGCGCGGCCTGCCGCTCACCATGCGACGAACTTGACGCTAAACGGATAGGTGGTCGCAACCGGCTTGCAATCGCGCAGCGCGGGCGAGTATCGCGCGTCGCGTGCCATTTCGACGGCCACGAGATCCAGCGACGAGTTTCCCGTGCTTTGTTGCACGCCCGCGCCGGTGACCGCGCCCGAGGGATCGAGTTGCACCGAGATGACCGCCACGCCGCTGGTTCCCTCGGCTCGCGCACCGGGGGCGATGTCCGGCGGAGCCGGCGACGCGACGACGGCGGCGGCGGCATTGGGGCGGTCGCACTTGTTGCCGGATGCCGGCGTCGGCCGGGGCGTTGCAACCGGAACGGGCGCCGCGGTTGCCGCGGCCTGCCGTCCGGGGCCGGACCGCACGCGCCCCGGCGCGCGGCCTTTCGGCGGTGCGGACGTCTGCACCCGGGGCGAGGGCAGCGGCGTCGGAGGCGGATGCGGGGGCGGTGTCGCCGGCTTCGTCACGGCGATCGTCGCGCGATGTTCGATCGAAACCACTTCGGGCTCGCTGGGCGGTCCCGGCGCCGCCGGGTGCAGCACCACGGCGACGATGAGATGCACCAGCAACGACAACGCAAAGGCGAGGAGCAGCAGACGGCGCGCGCGTCTCATCGAGCACGGTGCGCCGCGACCGGAAACGAGTTAGTCGGGTTGGAAATCCGCGCGGAAGAGATAGTTGCCGGTCGTCGGCTGACAGTTGATGAGCTTGGGCGAATACGTCGACTGGCGCGCGGCGCGCAACGCCGCCTGATCGATCGCCATATTGCTCGAGCTCTTGTAGACCGTCGCGCCGACCAGATTACCGCTCGGCCCAACGGTCACCTCAACCTCCACGGTCACGGCGCCCAAGCCCAGATCGCGCGCCGACTCCGGGTAGTCAGGTTGCACAGGATTGGTGACCGTCGCCTCGACGTTCGGATTCGCGCAGGCCGGCTTCGGCGTGCCGGGCGGCAGCGTGCTCGCCGGTTGCGGCGGCCCGTTTCCTTGACCTGGCGGTGCCCCATTCTCGGTTCCGGATTTTGGCGCGGCGTACGTGTTTTCCGTGTTACCGGATGACTTGCTGTTGCTCGTCGTGTGCACGACGTTCATTTTGAGTTTGGGCTGCGGGAGCGTCACCTTCTTGGGCGGCGGGGTCGATCGCGGGTTCGGCGTTGGGGTCGGCGGCGGCGTCGGCGTCGGCGGAGGGGGCGTCGGCACGCGAACGCGCGTCTTCTTGGCCATCGAAACCTTTTCGACTTCCTGCTCTTCGTGGTGCTGCGCGAAGTTCGGCAGCACGGATCCGAAGGCCAAGTGGATGACGAGCGACAGCACAAACGCCCATCCGATGAAATTTCTGACCCGCTCGCCGCTGGTGAGATACGGCGACTTACTGCTCGCCATCGCTTATTGCGTGATTCCCTCAGGCGTGCCTTGGACGTGGTTGGCCAACCCGAAGTCCGTGAGGT
>JAFAQW010000159.1 GCA_019245995.1 Vulcanimicrobiota bacterium
CTACGCGGGCTTTCACCACGCGGGCATTACGATCGTGTGGCCTGCGGGCTCCGCGTAGCACTAGCGAGCCACTCCGCTCGCTCGAGCGTGTGAACGATGACGTCCACCGGCTTTCCGCCGACGGTGGCCCCTCGTGGCAAAATACCTTCGTCGGTAAAGCCGGTATGGCGGAGCACGGCACGCGAGGCCTGATTCTCCGGTAAACAGTAGGCGCGGATTCGCCGGAACTCGCAGCAGCGAAAGCCTTCGTCACGGATTGCCGCGACGGCTTCGCTCGCGATTCCCCGGCCGCGA
Source organism: Vulcanimicrobiota bacterium (assembly GCA_019245995.1). Lineage (GTDB taxonomy): Bacteria > Vulcanimicrobiota > Vulcanimicrobiia > Vulcanimicrobiales > Vulcanimicrobiaceae > Cybelea. Next base: position 295 of record JAFAQW010000159.1, read on the forward strand.
TATTCTCGCACAACGGTGTACCCGATCTCCGCGGACGACGGATTGGAGTCGGGGACGCGCAGCGACACCCAGCCGAGTGCTTCGGGACGGCGGGTGAAGTGAATCAGCCACTCGTAGCGGCCGCCGGCGCCCGATTGCAGGCGCGCCGGCCGCGCGCCGATCGCGCGCATGAACTGCTGACGGTTGAGCGCCGGTAGATCCTGGTAATCGCGCAGATCGGGCGACTGCAGGACGTGCCACAGCACCGGCGCGTTTGCCGAAGTCACCGGCACGAGACGCAACCGCTGCGTCCGAAGAATCCTCATGCCAAAACGCCGGCCTCTTGCCGGCGTACCCGCATGACGTGATTCTCAGAAAGATGGGCTTCGCAGCGGCCTACGCCGGAACGGCCCCCGCCTGGGTCGACTTCACGGCACGTGTCCTGACCGTGCCGCGATTTTTTTACGGTTCGCGCTCGCACAGCGTGCACGAAGCGTTCGAGGCACGCAGCAGCGCGGGCGTGGTGGAAATCGTCGACAACGTCAGCATCGCTCCGCGCTGTCCCGTCCAGCCGGGCGACTGCATCGAGGTTCGCGGTCAACTGGTGCACGATCCGGGGAAGCCGCCCCTCGTCCATTGGACGCACCACGATCCAGGGCATCGCCATCCCGACGGTTTCATTCGCTTGCGCGGTAGGCTGTACGCGTAGCACGCCCTTGAAGACGCAACAGCTCGGGAATCGTGACGAACCGGTAGCCCTTCCGCTTCAGCGCCTCGATGATCAACCGCGTCGCGCCCACGTCGGCACTGCGATCGCATAGGCGCCGGGACACACGACGCCCTTCACAAACGATGCCTTGGTTGCCGTCGTGTAAGGCGATGATCGCGCCGTCGCCGGCGTAGCGCAGCACCCGCGTCGCGATGACCTGCGCCGGCGGATACTCCCAGTCGTGGGGCAATGGGACGGACCACATGACGGGCACGTAGTGCAACTTGCGCGCCTCTCGCAGAACGAGCCAATCGCGCGCGCCGAACGGCGGCCGCATGATCCTGGTGTGGATCCCCGTGGCGGCATAGATCGCGCGGTCCGTGCGCTCGAGCGTTTGGCGCACGCCGCGCTCGTCGTACAGCACCAGGTGACCGTGACTCCACGTGTGGTTTCCGAGGGCATTGCCCTGCGTTACCTCGCGGCGGACGACAGCGGGATAGGCGACGACCGCACGTCCGACCACGAAGAAGGTGGCGCGTACGTTCTCCGCGCGCAGCACGGCGAGAATCTCGTCGGTGTACGGCGGGTTCGGTCCGTCGTCGTAGGTAAGCGCCACGACGCGCTGATTTGAGGGCCCGCGCACGACGGTTTTTCCGAAGATTTGATTGCCGGGACTTTCGCTCACCTCGTAGCCCGCAACCGCCAGGGCGAAAAGCGCCGCGAGGCACACTGCGACCCGAGCGGCGAGACGCAGGCGCAACCTACTCAACCGTGGCTGGCTTTGATGCGCTCGACCGCCGCCGCCACGTTATGCCGGAACTCCGGCGGGCCGAAGTCGCGGAAATCCTTGACGATCTGCTCGTAGCGGGCATTCGAGAGTTGGGAGTTTTGGAGAAATAGCAGATTTTTTGGAATGCCTTTGCGTAAGTCGATCGAGAACTCGCGGCCGGCGCGCGTCGCCCAGTAGTGTGGGTCGCTAAAGGTTACCGTGCGCTCGCCGTGCTTGTAGTCGGCGAACTGGCGCACGTAGACCGAATAGACCGCCGAGGCCTTCGGACGCGCGGGTTTGTCGACGAGCTGCCAGATGCCGTCCTGCGTCAAGCGGCCGAAAAAGAAGCTGACGTCATAGACCCGCGCGGAGGGGGCCGTGATGGTGATCTGCCGCCCGTTGAATCCGCGCACGGCGTATTCAAAGCGCGAGACGCCCTCGATGTCCGACATGCGATAATCCTCTTCCAAGAGGGGAGGCTTCGCATAGCGGACCGTCATGCTCGCGTACAGCCGGCTGGGCGCTCGCTGAGCGTGAATCGCCGGAGCGAACCGTCCCATTTCGCCCGCCCCGTAGATGCGCCAGCCGAGCGCGAGCATTACGACGCAGATGATGACGATCAGAATTTCGATGGGGAAGCGTCGCATCTAGTCAGGCGGCTACTTTGCCCGCGCGGGCGCTTCCTGGTCGAGCACGAGGTTCACCAAGCGGTCGGCGGCGGCGTTCGCGCGCCGCGCGACGTGCCGAACGTCCACCTCGTCGAAGTTCCTCAGCAGCGCGGCGGCGCGCCGATACAGCGGTTGGAGGCCGGCGTGTTTGACCCGGTACTCGTTACGGAGCTGCTTCACCACGAGTTCGGAATCGAGCCGCACCTTCAGACGGCGAATGCCGCGACGGACGGCGGCCTCCAACCCCAGAACCAGTGCAGTCCACTCCGCGACGTTGTTGGTCGCAATGCCGAGGTAGGCGCCGATCTCTTCTATGGTCTCTTCGTCGGGTCCGAACAAGATGGCCGCACTCGCCGCGGGCCCCGGATTCCCGCGCGAGCCGCCGTCCGCAAAAAGCGTGGCCTCTTCCATGCTAGCGCGCTTCTGCTTCGTGCCGGCCGAAGCATAGACCGCCCGCCTGCGGGGTACACCCACAGCATGAAGCACTTATCGTTTCTTCGCGCCGCGGCGTGCGTGCTGACGATGGCGTTGGCGGCAGCCGCGCCGCAAGCGGCGCAGGCCATGGCCAACTCGACGTTTTACGGCATCGTTCTTCACGTTTCGGCGAATAACATCAAGGTTCAAAACCCCAAAACCAAGGAGACGCTCAGCTTCCTGATTCTGCCCAAATTCAACGCCGTCTACCGACAAGGCAAGACGATGCAGATGAGCGCCATCCACGACGGGCAGTACGTCGGCATCATTTACGACCAAAAGGCCCTCGGCGTGCGCCACGCCGATCAGATCTACTTGCTCAACAACGCCAACGAAAAGATCACGGCGATCAAAAGTTAGCTCGGGGCATGGCGCCCTCGCCTATTCGGGAATGCTAGTCGTCGTCGAGCGGTAAGCCTGAGGGCGTTTGCCGCTCGAAGTATTCCGGCGAATATTGCGATTGAATCGGCACGAACT
>JAFAQW010000048.1 GCA_019245995.1 Vulcanimicrobiota bacterium
GCGGGTTGCCGTTGAAGCCCGCGGCGCGACGGTCGCCGCGCGCGCGATACGCGATCAAACACCAAAAAATGCAACCGTAAACCAGTACTCCTACCGCGATGCCGGCTGCCACGAAAATAAACCAATCCCAGCGCATCGCTACGCCCCCGGCCGACGCCGGATCGATCAGCCACTCCACCAACGTTGTTCTACCCAAACTTCGTGCGGTGTAGAAGCTTCGGCGACCGGGTAGGAAGTCGCCATGGCGCTCTCGGCAGAGAATCGCCCCCGACCGCTTGCGCCGTTGCCCGTTCGTGCCCATCCGCTCGTGCTCGGCGTCGTATTGTTTTTGGCGTCGGAGCTGATGTTCTTCGCCGCCCTCTTCGCAGCGTACTACGATCTGCGCGCTAACCGCAGCCAATGGCCCCCGCCGTACGCGCACCCCAATGCAATCGAAGGCGCAATCGCCACGCTGTTGCTGTTCGCCGCTTCGCTCGTCATGGTGCTCGCGGGACGCGCGATGGACCGCGATCGCCTTCGCGCCGCCCGTTGGTGGACCCTCAGCGCCATCGTCGCAGCGGTGTCATTCGTCGCGCAGTCGCTGCGTGGCTACGCGCATAACGGCTTCTCGGTTGCCACCGACGCCTACGGCTCCATTTACTACACGATGACGGGGTTTCACTTGCTGCACGTTATCGCCGGAATCGGGATCCTGGCCGCCCTGTTCGTCGGCATGCGCAGTCGCGCGTTGACCGCAAACCGCCGCGCCGGCAGCGAGGCAATGACGTACTACTGGCACTTCGTCTTCGTCGTCTGGCTGGGGATCTTCGCGACGATCTATCTCGTTCGATGAAAGAGCGCCTTGTTGGCGGGGCGCTGATGCTTGCAATCGTCGGCAGCGCGCTCTTCATCGCAGCATATGTTTCGGGTGGCGCGCGGATCTACGAAGGCTTGGCGCTCGCGCTGACAGCGGGTGCGTTGAGCGCCGCTGCCGCCGGATGGGCCCTGTGGCTCCTACCGGACGAACGCGTCGCCGACCGGATCGTCACGTACCCTTCGCGCGCCGCCGAGCGACGCGCGCAGAGGGGCGAATTCAGGACCGGCGTGCGCGCGATCTCCCGCTCGCGCGCGGTGGTGCGACTGCTGTACGCGGCGCTCGGTGCGTGTGCTGCAGCGCTGGTGGTTCCGTTCCGCTCGCTCGGCCCCGCACCCGGCGATGCGCTCTTTCACACGCGTTGGCGCAAAGGCGCGCGCCTCGCTCGAGGCGACGGCCGCGCAGTCCGTGTCGACGATCTCGAGATCGACTCCGCCCTCACGGTCTTCCCGGCCGATGCTCTGGGAGACCCGCAATCGCAGGCGATGCTGCTTCGCGTCCCGGAACGATTGGCGCCGGCCACTCGCGGCTACATGGTCTACTCGAAACTTTGCACGCACGCGGGCTGTCCCGTGGCGCTCTACCGCGCGGCCGCCAAAGAGTTGATGTGTCCGTGCCATCAGTCGGTCTTCAACGTGCTCGACAACGGCGCAGTCGTCGCCGGTCCCGCCGACCACGCACTGCCGCGTCTACCGATCGAAATCGCGCAAGACGGCACGCTGATCGCCACCTCCGATTTTCCGCAGCCGGTCGGCCCGTCGTTCTGGGAACGCGGCTGATGCTCGAACGCTTTTTGCTGTGGGTGGACGACCGTCTCGGGACGGCGCACTTCGTGCGGCACGCTCTGCGCAAGGCGTTCCCAGATCATTGGTCGTTCATGCTGGGTGAGATCAACTTGTACGCGTTCATCGTATTGGTAGCGACCGGAACGTTTCTCGCGATGTTCTTCGACCCGAACGCCGCGAAGCTCACGTATCACGGACCGTATGCGCTGCTCGCCGGGACGCGAGTTTCCCACGCGTACGCATCGGCGCTCGCGCTCAGCTTCGAAGTCAACGGCGGCCTGCTCGTGCGGCAGATCCATCACTGGTCGGCCCTCATTTTTTTGGCCGGCATCGTCGCGCACATGGGGCGCATCTTCTTTACCGGCGCGTTTCGCAAGCCTCGCGAAATCAACTGGATCGTGGGCTTGGCGCTTTTCGGACTGGCCATGCTCGCGGGTTTCACCGGCTATTCTTTGCCCGACGACCTCCTGAGCGGTATCGGCCTGCGCATCGCGGATTCCGTCGTCCTCGCCGTTCCGGTCGTCGGCACGTGGCTTTCGTTCCTCTTGATCGGCGGAACGTTTCCGACCGAACGGATCATTCCACGGCTCTTTGTCGCACACGTATACCTTTTGCCGTCGCTAATTGCCGCATTCATCGCGTTACACTTGATCGTGGTTTGGCGGCAAAAGCACGCGCAGTTTCCCGGGCCGGACCGTACCGAGCACAACGTCGTGGGCTCGCCGCTCTTTCCGCGGTACGCCGCAAAATCGCTCGCGCTCCTGGCCGCGGTCGTCGGTGTCGCTTGCGCGCTGGGCGCGCTCGTGCAAATCAACCCGATTTGGTTGTGGGGCCCATACGAACCGTGGAACGCCGTCAATCCGGCCCAACCCGATTGGTACGTGGGCTGGCTCGAGGGCGGTCTTCGTCTCGGGCCGCCGTGGGCGCTGCACTTCTTGGGTCATACCGTCGGGTCGCCGTTTTGGCCGACGGTGCTTCTGCCATTCGTGCTCTTCGCCGTACTGCTCGTCTGGCCGTGGATCGATGGGGCGATCCGTCGCGATCGCGACGCCCATCAACTCCTCGATCTTCCGCGTAACGTTCCTTGGCGCACTGCGCTGGGGGTCGCGCTGTTCCTCTTCATGTTCGGTCTAACATTGGCGGCGAGCGGCGACGTCCAGGCGCGTTACGCGCACCTCCCAATTACCGCCATCACGACCTTCTATCGCTTCTTCTGCCTGTTCGGGCCGCCGGTAGGCTTCGGCGTCACGTACGTCATCGCATCGGAGCTGCGTGCAACGGGCGGCGTGCAGCAGGCCACACGAATCCGATTGCGCCGCAATGCCGAGGGCGGTTTCGACGAAGAGCTGCTGCGGTGAACCGTCTGGGCGTCCATCTCGCGTTCCTTACCGCTGCGCTCCTAACGGGCGTCGCCGCCATCGCGCCGCCGATGGATCGCCTGGCCGACAACTCCTTCGCATGGCACATGCTCCAGCATCTGCTACTACTCTACCTTGTGGCGCTGTTTTTCGTTCTGTCGCGCCCGTTCGACACGCTAGCGGCATTGCTGCCCAAACGCACCATCGTGGGGACGGTGCGCGCGCTTCGACCCTTGCATGCCGCAATATCCGCGCCCCTGCTCTTGATCTTTTTCATTGCAACGCTCTGGTTGGCGCATTTTTCGCCGCTCTACGAGACCGCGCTGCAAAACGTGGCCGTGCATGTCGTCGAGCACGCCGCCTTCCTTGCGGCGGGGGTCGCGTTTTGGATTCCCATAGTCGCGCCCGCGCCGCTGCGCCCGATCCCGTACCCCGGCCGGCTGCTCTATCTCGCCCTCGCGCTGCCCCAAGGGGCGTTGCTCGGCATGGCGATCTTGAACGCGCGGCTGCCGCTCTACCCGCATTACATCACGACGCGCGGCTCCGTTGCGTCGGCCCTGTACGATCAACGCGACGCCGCCTCGTTGATGTGGATCGGCGGCGGCCTCATCGTCTTCATCGCGTTTCTCGCAACGCTCGGTGCATGGGCGCGTCGCGAGATGATTTCGGAACCCACATGATTTTTCTTGGCATCGAAACCTCATGCGACGACACGGCTGCGGCCATCGTGCACGATGGCCGCGACGTGCTGAGCAGCGTCGCAAGCAGCCAAGACGCGTTTCACGCGAAGTACGGCGGCGTCGTCCCGGAAATCGCGGGGCGGCGACACGTCGCATTGCTGTCGGCCGTGATCGAAGACGCCTGCGAGCGCGCGCAAACGCCGCTCGATTCGCTGGACGGCATCGCTGTCACGCGCGGTCCCGGGTTGATCGGCAGCCTCGTCGTCGGCGTCGCCGGCGCCAAGGCGCTCGCCTTCGCGTTGCGCAAGCCGCTGTACGGCGTCAACCACCTGCACGGCCACGTCTTTGCGGCCTTCCTCGAGCGCGAGGAAGCGCCGCCGTATCCGTTTCTGGTGCTGCTCGTTTCGGGCGGCCATTCGCAGTTGGTCGCCGTCGAGTCCGCTACGTGTCTGCGCATCCTCGGAAGAACGCGCGACGACGCCGCGGGCGAAGCGTACGACAAAACCGCACGACTTCTCGGACTGCCGTATCCGGGCGGACCCGCCCTCGACCGGCTGGCGCAGCGGGGCGATTCCAACAAGTACGCGTTTCCACGGCACCGCGCCGGCGGCGACTCGCTCGATTTATCGTTCTCAGGACTGAAGACGTCCGTGCGCTACTTCTTGGAATCGGAAGCAGGCCGCACTGCGCGACACGAGGACGTCGCAGCCTCATTTCAAGCCGCCGTGGTGGACGTGCTCATGGCACGCGTGCGGGCGGCGTTCGAAAGAAACGGTTATCGCGCCGCAGTTCTGTCCGGCGGCGTCGCCGCCAACTCGGCGCTGCAAGCGGCATTTCGCGCATGGGGAGCGCAGAGCGCCGTTCCCGTGTTCATTCCTCCGCCGAAATATTGCACCGACAACGCCGCGATGATTGCCGCGGCCGCGCACTATCAGCGCGACGCGACGCTGTCGGACCCGCTCGCGCTCACGGCCGACCCCAACCTGCCGTTTCTGTTTTAGACGCGGTTAGAGGCGATCGAAGGCGACGATTTGATTGGCTTCGCGATGATTCGTCCAGAAGCGCGCCCCGTCGAACGCGAGGGCGCGCGCCGCAAACGGAATGCGGGCAAGATCTTCACTGCGCGCCGTCCCGTTCGCCGATACCCGGGTCAGAAAGTAATCGTTGGTCGTCTCGTCGTCGGTCGTGACCAAGTAAAAGTTGCCGTCGACGTACGTCTGCCCGCAGATGTCGCGCGGCGCGGGGATCTCGCGCAGGACCCTGCCGGATTCATCCAGGGCGAGCAGCTTGCGGTTGTAAAACTGGCTGACGTAGAGCCACGTCCCGTCGTAGCTCAGCTGGGATCCGGTGCCGTCCGGACAGCGTACGCCGTGGCTCTTGAAACCGTGCCCGGGGACAAAACGCCGCAGCACTCGATCGTCGTCGTCACCTTCGCCGCAGATCAGCCGCAACTCGTCGCCGATGACGGTCATGCCCCACGGTTTGCCCGGCGCCTGCGCCTCTTCAATCAGCGTCCACTGGCGCGGATCGATGGCGTAGATGCGGCTCGTCTCGATCGATCCCATCCACAACTTTTCTCCGTCGAAGGCAATGGATTGCGGCTTGGGCGCCGGCGACGGTAGCCGCAGCGCTTCCTTGACGTCATTCACATCTGTCATCCTGCTTGGTCGATCCTCGGCGTGTGGACGGATGAGGTACGCCGGAAATTGGTCGAGGCCTGCGTGGGCAGGCCTCGTGGTTTCTTGCGTGCGTAAGCTACTGCATTGGAGTGTCCCTCTGAATCACTTACGTGGGTATAGTGCCCGAAAGTTCGGCGCATTAAACGCCCTGGCGAGCGGCCGACCGCCAATGCACTGATCAGATGCTGGTCTTGACGGTGAGCCAGTACTGGCGGAACGGCAAGCCGTATTGCTCGCTACTCTGCGCGAGCGCGTTGGTGGGTCCGCCCTGCGCGACGGAGCCGTAAAAGTTCTGCGGTTGAAATACGCCGTAGCCGATGAGCCCATACTGCTGCGCGGCGCTATTGAAGAGGTTCGAAATGCCGAGCCCGATGCTGACCGGCCCACTCGTCTTCGAGACGCTTGCATTGGCGAACCAAAAAGGACCGCGATTCCACGAGTTGTCACCGCCGATGTACGTCGCGTCGATGCGTGCTCCGAGACCGCGATTGTCCTGATACGCCAGTCCGGCGGTCCCTTGGCGCAGCGGGATGCCGTAGATCTGCCCGCCGTCCAGAAGGCGGGTGTTGGCGATGAGGATGTCTTGCGGTATGCCGAGATACGAGGCCGACTGCACGTCGAAGGACGCGTTGAACGACACGTTGCGCATGAGCTCGACGTTCGCCGACACGACGATGCCGCGATAGCGCGCAGCAGCCGCATTGTAGGTCGTCGCGAACGCGAGGTTATTGATCGTGGGATGCAGTCCCGCGCACGAGCTCAGCCGGGCCAGGGCCTTGTCGACGTAATCCCGCGGAACCGTCACCCCCGGGAAGCCGACGATTGGCACGTTGCCGTTGAGCAACGCCTGATTCTCAAGCGACTGGTAGATGTCGGCCTGCACGTTCGTCGTCACATTGAAGCGGTGGCCGTAGGCGAGCTCCAGGTCCGTCGCGGTCTCCGGTTGCAACGTCGGGTTGGCCACCGAAGCGATGGAGACCAGCGCCCCCGAGCCCGTCGTCGCCGGCGGACAATTGATGCTCGACGGCGCCCCGTACACGGGCGGCGCAAAAGCGATCAGCGAGGGGTCCGGCTCGCTGTACGAACGTCCGCCCGTCAACCGGACGACGTCGTTGCTCGTCGGACGATAGATCAACGAGACGCGCGGATCGAAATGGGTCGAGCGCGTGTCGAGCGAGCGTTGTAGCCAGAGGCTGCCGATGGTTTGAAACTTATCGTTGGGCGTCCACGCGTCGCGCACGTAATAGCTCGCTGTCGCGAGATAGAGCGGCGGGTTGGTACCGAAGACGTTGAACGTCGTGCCGTTCGGCAGCGAGTACGGGAACTGCCCGTTCGTGTTCGACTGGTGCAGCCACGAGTAGCCGAAGCCGAAGTCGTTTTTCGACATTGGGAAGTCGTCGCCGACCAGGAAGCCGCGGTTGTGGTACACGTCCAGGTAATTCGGCCCGGGGCCATAGGGACCGATCGCGGCCCCGGGGCCCTTCTGCGCGTTGTAGTTGTACGCATCCGCGAACCCTTCGACCGTAATGATGCCGGCGCCAAGCTGTTGCGTTGCACGAAGATCGTAGTCTTGATTGCCCAAAGTGCGCCAGCGATCGATGCTGCCGCCGAATGGACCGTAGAAGGCCGTGGCATACTGCACCGCGTTCATGCACGTGTAGCCCTGCGGATCGTCGACCAAGACGGCGATGCTGTCGCGGCACGAGCGGGGCCGGCCGTTGACGAGAATGGTATTGAGACCGCCTTTGCTCGCCTTGATGGACGCCAAAAGCTGCTGTGCGCCGTAGAGCACGTACGGGAACGTCTGGTAGTCGTTGTCGCCGTTGCCGGTCGAGTTCGACCAATCGTTGGCGGAGTAGGCCGTAAACTGCAGCGTCGTCTTGGGCGAGAAGCTGTACACGACCTTGCCCACGAAGTTGCGCTGCGTATATCCGCCGCTCACCGGATAGTAATTAACGAGGTTGTACGCGTTGGCGCGCGTCAGGTCCGGTGGCGGCGGATTGCCCTGATATGCAGGATGAACGACGCTGGTCTGAAGTAGCGCGGTCTGCTGGATGTAACCGCCGGGAAAGCTGCCCGTCGTTCCTTGCGAGCCCCAGGCGAGAGCGTAGCCGAGTTTCCCCAAGGTCCCAGTCGCGAGCAATCCGGTCATCGCCTTGGCGTCGCTGCCAACGCCCTCCATCACCGAGAAGTGATTTCCGGGAGTCGGATTGATCGTCTGAAAGTTGACGGCGCCGGCCACCGTCGTGGCGCCGAAGAGGCCCGTCGCACCGGAACCGAACACGACGTCGGCGCCGCTGATGCCCCAAAACGGCGAGACGTTGTAGTTGTAGCCGAGACCAAACGCCCCGATCGGTCCGATGGGATGGCCGTCCAGTAGCGTCGCCGTCTCGGTCGGGTCGTAGCCGCGGATGGAGAGCGAAACGTCGTCGCCGACCGACGAACTCGTAGACGTAATCACGCCGGGGACGGTTGTCAGCACGTCGACGGAGCGCTGGAAATTCTCGCTTTGAATGACGTTGGCGTCGACGTGCGAGTTGATCGTCGCGGTCGTCTGCACCGCCGTGCGTCCGCCGGTCACCACGTAGCCGATCTGCTTGAGGCCCTGACGCTCCCGGTTGATGGCGACCTGAAACGCCACGCTCGTCGCTTCAGAGGTTACCAGGAGGTCGGGTGCGAGCCGCGTCGTGTCGTAGCCCCGCGCGCTGATCAGCACGGCGTACGTCCCGGGCGGCACGTCGGCGATACGGAAATTGCCCGCGGCGTCGGTCTGCGATCCCGCGATTCGGGTTGCGCCCCGATCCAGTTGGACGGTCGCGTTGGCCACCGGGAGGCCACCTTGCGTATCGAGAATTCGACCGGTCACCGTCACGCCGTTTGAGGCAACGGCAGGCACCGCGCACGCCAAAAATGCAACAAGCAGTAACGGCGCAGCGCGCCGATGCATCCACGCAACCATCCCTCAAAGTTGCGGCATGAATCTTATGGGCTGATTATGCGCCGGTTAAGGAAAGGAATAAGAGTTGCTTCATCATAGGTTCACGTTTGTACGGTACCATCGCACGATGCTGGCTCGCGCGCTCTTCCGTTGGTGCGCCGTTTTGCCGCCGGCGCTAGCGCTTGCGTTTCCGGCGACCGCCGATGCGGATCAAAACGGCGATCTCACCGCGGTCCTACGCACGCGCGTCAAGCACGTTTTTGTGATCTATCAGGAGAACCACTCGTTCGATAACTACTTCGGTACGTTTCCCGGAGCGGACAACCTCGCGTCGCCGCAAGCGCAGACACACGGCTTTCGCCAATACGATCCCATCGGCAAGGCATGGGTCACGCCGTTTCGCCTCACGGATCCGGACACGGAAGGACCGTCGCAAGCGCGCCCCGTGCTCTTGGCCAAGATGGATAACGGCTCGATGGACGCGTTCGTCGCCGCGCAGGAGACTGCGTCGTCGAAACGCTTCGGTCCGGACGGCGCGCGTGACGTCGGCCTCTTGACGATGGCGCACTACGACTGCGATACGATTCCGTTTCTCTGGAAGTACGCGCGCCGCTTCGATTTGTTTGATCGGATGTTCAGCGTCATGGCTGGGCCATCGACGCCGGCAGCCCTCTCGCTTATTGCGGGGCAGGCCGGCGAGACGCAATGGGCGCGCGACCCTCAAAGCGCCACGACGGCGGACGACAAGGGCCCCGGAGTTCCGGTCACCAACGACCTCGACCCGGCGTACGGACCCTACACGGAGACGGACAAGCAACATCAAATTCCGCAGCGCTACGCGACGCTGATGCTGACCCTCGCGGGCACCGACGCGACGTCGGTCACGGACGAAACGCAGGGCGTCGGACGCGACCTCGGCGCGATGGTCGTGCGCGCCATGCCGCCGGTACCCTGGGGCTGGTATCAAGAAGGCTACGTTTCACCGACGACGGCCTTGCCCGGATACGTCGCCCACCACAACGCGCCGCAATACTTCGCCTATCTGCGCCAGAACGACGTCTTCTGGCGTAACGAGCACGAGGTGCACGCGATGCTGGCGGCATTGACCGATGGAACGCTGCCCGACCACGGAATATTCTACATCAAGGGAGGTACCGAGAACCGCTTCGGGTGGCAGCCGGCAAACGCGGATCCCTCCGTGCGCAAAGAGTTTCGCGGCGACGACGACCACCCCGGACCCGGGGACAGCGATTTTCAGGTCGGCGAGGCCTTCGTCGCGACGTTCGTCAACGCCATCGCGCGCAGCAAGTACTGGAGCGACTCGGCGATCATCATCACCTGGGACGATCCCGGCGGTTACTACGACCACGTGCCGCCGCCGCAATTCGAAGCCTGTGCCGACGGCCATCCCTGCGGCGACGGACCGCGCCGTCCCATGATTCTCATTTCGCCGTTCGCGCGCGACGGGGCGATCGATCACGACATGGGGGACCAGACGTCCGTCATCAAGTTGGCCGAACGGCTCTTCGATCTGCCCACGCTGGCGTCGCTGCCCGAAGAGGCGCCGTACCTGCCCCGCGGGCCGCACGACGGCAATCCGCAGCTCAGCGATTTGGTCAGCGCCTTCGATCCCGCGCGTCTCACTGGGATCGCGCCGGCGATTCCCGCTGTCGACGCGGAGATACCCGACGCGATCGTCAACGCATTCCCGCCGCGCATGAACTGCGCCTGGCTGGGAATCGCCCCTGTCACGCTACCCAACGCGCCGCCCGCGCCGCCGTGGTTCAATCCCCGCCCGCCCCGTCAGCACGCCGATTAGGAGGTACAGCAATGCCGATCACCGTCGCAGCCCCCCCGCAGCGCGTTCAGATCTTCAGCGGCTTCGACTACGTCACCGTCGACGAGTTGCGCCATCGCGCATACGCCGCGCACAGCGCCAGCCAACGTCTCTTGGTCGTGGACACGACCAACGGCCGGGTCCTCGATCAAGTTGACGTCGGACCGATGCACGGCGTCGCGGTCGATCCCGCGACCGGCGACGTCTTTACCGGCAACGGCAGCGACCAGAGCCTTTCAAAGGTAGGCCACGCGACATACAAGGTGCTCGCAACGGTCAACGTGCCGGGCAGCATCGACGCGATCGTGTACGATCCGGTGAATCGCCGCGTCTACGCGGATCAAGACGGCGGCCCCTCCGTCTACGTCATTGATGGCGCGACGATGAAATTAGTGGCAACGATCACGATGCCGGCCGACGACTTAGAATCGCCCGCCGTCGATCCGAAGACCGGCGTGCTCTATCAGAACTTGGCCAACGGCGGCGGCTTCGCCGTGGTAGATCCCCAGTCGCTCAAGGTCACCAAAGTCGTCAAAACACCGCAGCTCGAGAACAATCATCCGCTCGCGTTTTCGGTGAGCGCGAACCAGGTCATCGCCGGCGGCGTCAACGGCGTCCTCGCCGCCTACACGCCCGACGGCACGCACGTCGGCGACGTGAAGGCGCAGCCGCACATCGATCAGTGCAACACCGGCTCCAAAGGCGAATTGCTGGTGTGCGCCGGGCGCGGCGTGATCACGGTGTTCGCCTTGCGCAGCGGCGCCGCGCCGCGGCTCGTGGGCCGGCTCCAGAGCGGACACCGCGGGATCCATACCGTCGGCATCGACGAACGCACCAACGATATCTGGGTCGTCTACGCCGATCCAAGCGGCGACTGGGTGCAACGCTTGAAGTGGCGGCCGTGAGGGTCTTATTGGTCGAAGACGACGAGCCGTTGCAGAATCTTCTGCGACGTGGCCTCAGCGAAGACGGCTACATTGTCGACGCTCTTCCCGACGGGCACGACTGCGACGAGTATCTCGCCGGGACGCCGTACGACGCGCTCGTGCTCGACCTCAACCTTCCGGGCGAGAACGGACTGACGGTGCTGCGCCGCTTGCGGGCCCGAGGTCGGCAAATTCCCGTACTGATCCTCACCGCGCGCGACGGCGCGGCCGACGTCGTCGAAGGCCTCGACGCGGGCGCGGACGACTATCTGCGCAAGCCGTTTTCGTTTGATGAGTTGGAGGCGCGGCTGCGGTCGCTCTCGCGGCGTCCGCCGGCGCGGCTCGACACGGTGCTGCGCCTCGGCGATTTGACGTTCGATACCGCGACGCGTCAGGCGCATCGCAACGGACGCGACCTGCAGCTGACCGCGAAGGAGGCGCTCTTCTTGGAGATTCTGATGCGCAACGCCGGACGGACCGTTACGCGCCGCACGCTCGAAGACCGGCTGTGGGATCGCGAGAGCGATCGCGGATCCAACGTGCTCGACGTGTACGCGCGCCGTTTGCGCAACAAACTGGCAAACGACGGAGACCCGCAGCTGCTCCACACGTTGCGCGGCATCGGTTACCGGCTAGGAGCCCTCGCGGAGGCGGGTTGAGCGTCCGCACGCGGTTCACCGTCACGGTCGTCACGATCGTCGCCGTCACGGTCGTGCTCTTTGCCGGGCTTTCAATTCTGGCACTGGATCGCGCCCTCCGCAGCAGCTTCGAAGCGCGCCTGCGATTCAAGGCGCAAACCATCGCGACGGCGGTGGACGTGCACGACGGGAAGATCTCCGTAGATCCAAGCGACCTCCGGGCGGTCGCGTGGCTGCACGCCGACACGCCGTTTGCCGTTTACGACTCGAGCGGCGTGCAAGTCGCGGGGAACCCGCCGGCCCGCGACGCGCGCGGCCTGCAGAGCGCCGGCGCGCCGGTAACACGCGACGGCGGCACGTTCGGCCGGGTGATCGTTTGGCAGTCGAACGTGTGGATCGGCGACTTTGACCGCGACGCCGCACTCGTCTCGCTCGTGGTCGGCGCGCTGTTGACCGGGTTGGGCGTGATCGCGTCGCGCCGGGTCGCGCGGCGCGTACTCGCGCCGCTGGCGAACATCGCGTCGTTGGCCGAACGAATCGAAAGCCACGATTTATCCGCGCGGCTGCACGCCGGCGGCAAAGACGAGCTCGCGCGCCTCTGCGCGTCCTTCGATCGCATGCTCGACCGCCTGGAATCGGCCTTTGCGCGCGAGCGCCGCTTCCTTGCCGACGCGTCGCACGAGTTGCGCGCGCCGCTCGCGGTGCTGCGCGCCGAGACGGATCTCGCGCTGCGCCGCGACCGTTCTTCGCCTGAATACCGCGCGGCGTTGACCTCCATTGCGAGCGAGGCGGGGCGCCTCGAGGAGCTCGTCGACGAACTGCTGGCGGCGGCGCGCGCCGAAGTCGAGGCGCACGAGCAGCAAACAATTGATGCGGGCGATCTGCTGCGCGACGTCGGCGAGCGCGTTCGGCCCGCGGCGGCCACGCGCGGCATGGCCGTCGAGGTCCTAACGCAGCCGCGCGCCGTCGCGCGTGCCAATCGCGCCAATTTAGAACGCGCGCTGCTCGCGGTCGTGCACAACGCGATCGCCTACGGCCGTCCGGACGGCACGATTTCGTTGCGCGGGGCGCAGAATGGCAACGGCGTGACGATCGAGGTGGCTGACAACGGGCCGGGCTTCTCGCCCGAGGCCCTCGCGCACGGCACGGAACGCTTTTGGCGCGGCGACGCCGCTCATCCCCGCGGCGGCTCGGGGCTGGGGCTGGCGATCGCGCGCACGATCGTGGAGGCGAACCGCGGCAAGCTCGAGTTGAGCAACGGCAGCACCGGCGGTGCCGTCGTTACGATTACGCTCGAGCCCTCGGCCGACCACTCGTTCACGTAGCGTTCATCGTCTGAGGCTATGCTGCCACCGTGAACCCGGCCCGGTTCTCGATGCAGCACGCGCGCGCCGTGCTCTTCCTGACGGTGGCGCTCACCCTGACGGGACTGTGGGCGTACCTCCGCACGCCTGCCTCGATCTTTCCTGAGATGCACTTCTCGCGCATTGACGTCGTCGCCGACGTCGGCGATCTGCCCCCTGCGCAGGCGCGCGTCGCGGTGACCCTGCCGTTGGAGCGGGCCTTCGTTGGCCTGCCCGCCGTGCAGCAGGTTCGCGCGACGTCGTCGCAGGGCAACTCGGAACTGGTCGTGTCCTTCGATCCGAAGACCGATACCGCTACCGATCTGCAATACGTCAACGCCGCCATTTCCCAGACTCGCAGTCAGTTGCCGCCGGACACTGCCCTGCAGGCCAACATCATCACGCCGCAAACCGAGCCCGTGCTCTCCGTCGCACTGCTCTCAACGACGCTCTCGCAAACTCTCGTCCGCGAGTACGCGATGCGCTCGCTGTTGCCCGCGCTCTACGGCATCCCGGGGCTGGCGCGCATCTTGGTCGTGGGGGGCGCGCAGCGCGAGTACCGCATCGATCTCGATCCCGCGGCTTTGGCGGCGTCCGGTCTCTCCGCGCGCGACGTCGGCGACGCCGTCGCTCAAGCCAACACCGTCACGGCGGTCGGTCTTGCGCAGAACTCCGTCCAGCGGAGCGCGGTCATCCTCGACGCCGGATTGCATGATGCGTCGCAGTTGGCGCGAGTCGTCGTGCCGACGCCGCACGGCGGAGGCGTTCCCGTCGGCTCGCTCGGCATTGTGCGCCTGGACGTCGCGCCGTTCACGAATCAAATGTCCTTCGATGCACGGCACGCTGTCGCGCTCAGTTTCTACGCGCTGCCGGGAGCGGACAACGTGCGGATGGCTCGCGAGGTGAAGTCGCGCCTCGCGCGTTTCGCAGAAGAACTGCCCGAAGGCGTGACGCTGCATCGCTACTGGGATGCGACGGACCTGATCGTCGCGTCACAGACGAACCTGCGCGATGCCATCCTGATCGGCGCGCTGCTCGCGCTGGTCGTCATCTTCTTCTTCCTGCGCAACGTGCGCATGACGCTCGTCGCCGCGCTGATCATTCCATCGGCGATGGCGATTGCAATCCTGGTCGTTTCACTCTTCGGTGAAACGCTCAACATCATGAGCGTCGGCGGTCTCGCGGTGGCCGTGGGACTTATCATCGACGATGCAATCGTCGTCGTCGAAGGCATCGCGCGCACGCTGCAAGATTCGCCGCAGTTGTCGCTGCCCGACGCGACGGTCCTCGCGATGCGCCGACTCGTCGCGCCGATGTGTGCCTCGACGCTCGCGACGATCGTCGTCTTCGCGCCGCTGGGCCTGCTGACGGGGGTCGCCGGCGCCTTCTTCCGCGCGCTCGCGCTCACGCTCTCGTGCGCGCTCGTTGTCTCTCTCGCGCTCGCCGTCTTCGTCACGCCGCTGACGTTTCGCGCGATTTTAGGGCGCCGCGTCCCACACGAGGAGAACCCCTGGGTGGCGCATCTGCTGGAACGCTACGGTCCGGCGCTGCGCTGGGCGCTCGCGCGCCGCAGCGCCGTCTACGCGGCCGCCGGGATTGTTTTGCTGATCACGGTCGCGCTGCTAGCGAGCATACCCAGCGATTTTTTGCCGCACATGGATGAGGGACAGTTTGAAATTTCCTATCGCATGCCGGTTGGCACGGCGCTGGCAGCGAGCGACGCGGCGGCGCTCGCGCTCGAACGCAACGTTCTCGACGATCCCGCGGTCGCCGCGGAGGGCCGCTTCACGGGCATCGACACGAACGGCTTCTCGCCCACTCCGGCGCGCGTGGGCATCATGCGCGTTCGGCTGAAGCCGCAGCGCGAGCGTGCGTCGTTCGATATCGTGAGCGACCGGCTGCGCGATCGACTGTCGTCGGCCGTGCCGGCGGCCGACCTCAACGTGCATCAGATACTGGAAGACATGATCAACGATATCTCCGGTGCGCCGGCGCCGATCGAGTTAGTGGTCAGTGGCCCGGATCAAGCCACGCTCGTGAAGACGGCGATCCGGGTGGCCGACGCCATCTCGTCGTTGCCCGGCGTCACCGACGTTTTCTCGGGAATCGACCGCGACGATCCGGCGCTGCACGTGGTACCGGACTTCGCGGCGCTCGCGCGCGCGCGCACCAGCGTCAACGACGTGGCGGCCAATCTCGCCGCGGCCACGCAAGGCAGCATCGCGACGAATTTGCCGGGGTCGTCGCAGGTCGTTCCCGTCCGCATCACGGTCCACGGCGCGGGCGGCGAGCTGCCCGGCGCGCTCGCGCTCGGCGGCGGGGCCGTTCCGCTCGCTCAGGTCGCACGCACGCGGTTGGATCGCACGTCCACCGACATCACCGAAATCAACGGGGAACGGTCCGCGCTCGTCACGGCAAACACCAGCGGACGCGCACTGTCTTCAGCGGTCGCCGACATTCGCGCGGCGCTGGCGAAGGCCGGCGTGCCGCCCGGCTATCGCGTCAGCATCCAGGGCGCCTACCAGGCGCAGCAGCGATCGTTTCTGGAGTTTGCGCTCGTCATCGCCATCGCCATCGGATTGGTCTTTTTCGTGATGCTGGCCGCGTTTGGATCGTTTCGTCAGCCGCTCGTGATTCTCGCGGCCGTTCCGCTGGCGCCGATCGGTGTCGCGCTCGGCCTGTTTCTGACGCGCACGCCGTTCAACGTCGCGTCGTTTATGGGACTCTTGCTGCTGGTCGGCCTCGTCGTGAAGAACGGCATCCTTTTGATCGACGCGGCGAATCGGCGGCGCCGCGAAGGCTTGGCGATCAACGACGCGCTCACTTTGGCCGGGCGCGAACGCCTTCGTCCGATCTTGATGACGACGCTCGCCGCAATCGGCGCGTTGCTGCCGCTGGCCTTCGGCATCGGCGCGGGCGCGGCGATGGAACAGCCCCTGGCGATCGCGGTCGTCGGCGGTCTGTCGACCGCGACCTTTTTTACGCTCGTGTTGATTCCGGTGCTGTACGCGGCGCTCTATCGGCGCGACGGGGCGCGCGCGTGATGCTTGCCGGCGTGATTCTGGCGGCGATTCCCGCCTTCGCCACGCTGTCGCTGACCGACGCGCAAGAGCGCGCGGTCGCGAACAGCGTCGACGTGCAGACGGCCGTCGCGACCGCGCGTCAGCGTGAAGCGGAGCTGACGATCGCGCGGCGCACCGGCATTCCGCACGTCGCCGCAGATTACACCCTGGGGCCTCAGGCGAACGCCGCCAACAACGGAACGATCGAGCAGAGCCTCGTCTCGGTGGGTCTCGGCGTTTCTATCAACGACCTCGTCGCGCAGAATGCTGACGTACGCGTGGCCGCGGCCGAGCTGCTCGCAGCTCAGCGCAACGCCGACGCGGCCGTCGTCGCGGCGCGCGAGAACGCGACGAGGCTGTACTTTACCGCCTTGCAGACCATTGCGGTGGAACGCGTGCGCGCCGACGCAATCGCCGGAGCGCAACGCGACCGCACTGCGGCGCAACTGCGCGCCCGCAGCGGCGAGTCGCCGCAGCTCGACGTCGTACGCGCCGACGTCACGCTCGCACAAGCGTACGCCGACTTTGCCCGCGCTCGAGCGGATCGCACGGACGCCGTCGAGTCGCTGGCCGTCGCGACGGCGGTCGATCCGGCGTCCCTGAGCACGCTGAACGCGTCGCCCGCCGTCGTCGCCAATCTGCCGGCGCAAGATCGCGCCGTCGCGCGCGCGCTCGCGCTACGCCCCGAGGTTACGGCGCTGTTGGCCACGATAGAGTCGCGTATGGCGAGCATTGCGGTGGCGCGCCGCCTCGCGTTCCCGACGGCGACCGTACAGGCAGGCTACCAAACCGGCGTGGATACTGGCATCCCGGTCCATGGCCCGAGCGTCACGGCGCACGTCGAGATTCCCCTCGCTGCAACCGTGTCGCCGCACGTGGCGGCGGCGCAGGCCCAACTCGCGATCGCGCAAGCGCAGCTGCTGGCGGAGCGGCGAACGCTGACGCTGGAAATCGCGTCGGCGTTGCGTGACGCCCGCGCGCAGGAGGTCGCGGCAACGGCGGCCGAGCGCGGCCGCGCGGAAGCGCAGCGCGCCCTTGCGGCCGTGGAGATCGGCTATCGCGAAGGTGCGAGCTCGAGTCTCGACGTCGCCGAGGCCCGGCGCACGTACGAGCAGGCCGCCGTGGATGCGCTCGTCGCGGAGTACAAGCGCGCGCAGGCCATCGCACGAATTCAGGTGATCGTGCCGTGAAGTACGGCGCGCGCCTCGCGGTAGTCGCACTCGTCGCGCTGATAGTCGCCGTCGTGCTGTGGCGCATCGCTCCCCGCCGGCTCGCGGAACCGCCGCAAGATCGCGGCCCGCAAGTTCCGCTCGCGCTCGTGCGCGAGGGTAGCGTCGAGCAAACCATCGCGCTCGTCGGTCGTGTCGGCTCCCCGGCAGGAACGCAGACGAAGTTGGCGTTTCCGCTCTCGGGTTCGGTGCAGCGCGTCGACGTGAGCCTCGGTGAACGCGTCGAAGCGGGCGCCCCGCTCGCGCACTTGGACGCGACGCCGTATGCGATCGCCGCGCAGCAGGCGCAGGCCGAGGCCGCCGCCGCGCGTGCCGGCAGCGCGGCGGCAAGCGTCGACCGAACGTCGGTCAAGTTGCGCGTGGACGAGGCGGAGCTCGCGCGTCAGCGCCGCCTCTACGCCGCGGGCGTCGTCGCGCTCAAAGACGTGCAGTCGGCGCAGGGCATCGTCGCGGCCGATCGCGCCGAAGCGTCGGGCGCGCAGGCACAGCGCTCGCAGGCGCAAGCGCAATCGCAAGCGGCGACCGCGCATCAGGCGAGCACGGCGTACGATGTGGAACGCACCACCTTGCGCGCGCCGGCGGCAGGCGTGGTGGTCGGCATCTTCGTGCAGGCCGGCCAAGTCGTGGATCCGACGACGCCGGTCGTTGCGCTGTCCTCCGCGGCCGGACAAGGCTCCGCCACGCTCGACATTCCCGTCGCGGAGATCGGTAGAGTTCGTCCCGGCGATCGGGTGACGCTGCGCTATGGCGGCTCGACCTCGCAGGGCCGCGTCACCGGCATCGCCCCCGCCGTCGATCCCGCCACGGGTCTGGCGGTGCTAACCGTGAGCGGCGTTGCGCCGGGCACTGCAGGCGGCACGCCGATCGACGCGACCGTCATCGTCGGCGCGCAACGCGGTCTCGTCGTGCCGCGCAGCGCGGTTATCGAGGACCCGCAAACCGGCGCGCATCTCGTCTTCGTCGCGGAGCGTCATGCCGACGGGACGCTGCACTTCGGCTCCCGCACGGTCACCGTTGACGCGCAGGACGATCGCTACGCGCGCATCGCCTCGGGGCTGCATGTCGGCGAACGCGTCGCGTCGCAAGGCGCCATCGATCTGCTGGCCCCTTCGGGCGAATAGCCCCTAACGGCTCTGCCCCGATCCGCACAGCTGCGCGCTGGCCATCACCGACTTTGCCGCATCGTTCTCGCGGCTCTGCGTTTGATCGATGGTCCAGTTCAGGCCCTCGATGAGACGCGTTACGGGGTTATAGCCGACGACGAGGCCGGGGATCGTAGCGAGGTCGATCGTGTACGGGTTCGGAGGAAGTCCGGCGAAGTTTGGATTGCTCGGGAGGCCGTTGATGGGCGCCGGC
Source organism: Vulcanimicrobiota bacterium (assembly GCA_019245995.1). Classification (GTDB taxonomy): domain Bacteria; phylum Vulcanimicrobiota; class Vulcanimicrobiia; order Vulcanimicrobiales; family Vulcanimicrobiaceae; genus Cybelea. The sequence goes on from JAFAQW010000048.1 coordinate 18,685, forward strand.
GTCCCGGTCGCGCCGCGCTGATTCGTCTGGTTCATCGCATTGATATAGGCTTCGCCCGCGTGTTGCAGGTCCGCCATCTGCTGCGTGTCGACGAAACCGCTGATGATGTCGAGCGCGGCGTTTTGCGTCGCGAGCGCCTTGAGCAGCTTATCGCGAATCTCCCGAAGCCGCTTATCGTCGTCGGGGCGGCCGGTCCCGTGCAAGAGCTCGGGCTTATCGAGCAGGGTTTGAATGGCAATGATGTTGTTGGCGATCGGGCGGATCAAGTTCTCCATGCCGAGCAGCGCCATGTTTTGCGAGTTGTTGGAGACGCCGCCCGGGTCCCCACCGACGGGATCGCGCGTCGCGCTCGTCGCGTCGCTGCCGTAGAACGCCGCCGTATTATAGCTGCGAAACAGCGTGGGACTCTTTTTGATGGCGGTATCGTTCTGCAGCATCATGCCGATGGCGGGGCCGATCGTACGGTGGAGCTCCCTGCACAGCGGATGCGTGACGATGTGATAAATCTGCGGAGGCGGCGTCGGCGTCGCCGCAGGCTGCGTGCCCGCCGCAGACGCCAGAACGGGAACGAGCACGGCTAAAGCCGCGCCAAAGGTGCACGCCAGTCGCAACATCACGTTCTTTCCTACCGCTATGACGGCCGAAGGTCCCCTCTCGTGACGGCGAGCGGCAGGCGGCCGAGCAAACCGAGCGAGCGGAATGCAGACCAACGTCACCATCGCGCGAACATGAGCGAGCGCTGAGAGCGTTTGCGCATGAGAACGAGGCCGATCCCGAAAAAGCCGTTGTGTGAAGTTGCCGTTTCCGGTCCTTTGCGTGGCGGTGGCGTGCTGCAGTTCTGCCTGCGGCGGTCGCCAGGCGTTTGCGCCGGTAGTTCCAGCCGCGAATACCGCTTCGAATGCGGCCGCTCCAGCCGGCGCACCGGCAACGTACGGCGCGCTGGCCAGAGTTCCCACGCCGATCAAGCACGTCATCATCATCTTTCAAGAGAACCGCACGCCGGACTACCTCTTCCAAGGCGTGCCGGATGCGGACATCGCGAAAACGGCTATCGATTCTAAAGGCGAAACGGTTCCTTTGCGACCAATCTCGCTGGCCGCCGGATACGATCTCGATCACTCCCATGCGGCGTTCGTTCAAGACTACGATCTCGGGAAAATGGACGGCTTCGATCGTGGGCTGTCGGGCCGCCATCACTTGCGGCCGTTCGGCTACGCCCCGATGTCCGAAGTGAAGCCGTATTACGAAATGGCGACGCAGTACGCGTTCGCGGATCACATGTTCCAGAGCAACCAGGGACCGAGCTTCCCCGCGCATATGTACATCATCGCCGGCAGAGCCACCGACGAGGTGCTGCTGCCGAACATCGTCGAGGACAATCCGAAACACAAAGGTCATAAGGGCGTTCAGCAGGGCGGATGCGACTCATCGCCGGGAACCACGGTACCGACAATCAACGCCGAAACCGGCAAACATGGTCCCTCGCCCTTTCCGTGCTTCGACCCCGCCGTATTGTCCGATTTCCTGGACGCCAAAAAGCTGACGTGGCGTTACTACCAGACGCATCGCGGTGCAGGCCTGTGGCACGGCTACGATGCGATCAAGCACGTTCGCTACGGCAAGGACTATGAAAACGTGGTGTCGCCGTCCGAAAGCGTCTTGACCGATATCGCGCACCACCGTTTGGCCAACGTCACGTGGGTGACGCCGGCCGACGCCTGGTCCGATCACGCCGGCAAGCGCAGCACCACGCAGGGTCCCGCATGGGTCGCCGCCATCGTCAACGCCATCGGCAAGAGCCCCTACTGGAAAGACAGCGCGATCTTCATCACGTGGGACGACTGGGGAGGCTGGTACGACCACGAACCGGCTCCGATTCAAAACTATTACGAGCTGGGGTTCCGCGTGCCGCTCGTTGTCGTTTCACCCTA
>JAFAQW010000063.1 GCA_019245995.1 Vulcanimicrobiota bacterium
GCGAAGCGCAGCATCGAGCAACGCCTTGCCGAGGCCGGTGCCGCGTTGCTCGCGGGCTACGCCGAACGGTCCGAAGATGCCGACGCCGGGTTCGCGCGCGACGCCTTGCAGCCACGAAAACTGCAAGCCGCGCGGATCGACCGTCGCGAATCCCACCACGTCGCCGTTCCGGCGCGCCACGAAGTTGTCGCCGGCAGCGGCCTCGGAGCTCCACCATCCTCCGAACGTCACGTCCATCCAGGCCAGAGTGGCGTCGTCGGCGACGGCCGGACCGTCAATCCTCACGCCTGCCGGCGCTTGCGCGCTCGCCGCCGGCGCCGAAAGGTCGACGATCAGGTTGTACAGTTCGCGCAAATCAATCGTAGAGCGGCCGAAGCGCCGCCGCGCAGTCTTCCAAGAACGCCACGTCATCCGCGTCGAAGACGCCGGTTCGATCGCTCTCGGCGTCGAGCGTTCCGATGACCACGCCGCTCTCCGCGCCTAAAATTGGAACGACCGCCTGCGCGACGTCGTTGCCGACGGCGGTCTTACGCAGCCGCACCGCTTCGCCGCTGAGTCCTTCCGAAATGCCGAGGCTCGAATGCGCCGGCGTTCGTGCGCCGGTATAACCGAGGATCGCGATCTCTTCGTCGCCGACGTCGTAGATGCCGACCCAACGATAACCGCCCTCGTCTCGAATCATTTCGGCCGCGTGACGGGCGCGCTCATCGCGAGCTTCTGCATTGTCCACCGCCGCCGACAGACGCTCCGAAAACTGTCGGCTCATTGCTCACGCGGCGCGTGAACCGTTACGCGCGGTTCGTCGCCGCCACGTTCCTCGATCCAGCCCACGACCTTGGCCCCGGGCGCGGCCTCGAGCGCGGCGGCGGCATCCCTCAACGGCACGATCAGCGTATATCCAATGCCCATGTTGAACACCCGATAGCGCTCGACGGTATCGAGATCGCCGCGCCGCACCAACTCGTCCACGAGCGGCGGCACGCTCCAGCGGCTCTGCTCGAACACCGCCCGGACGTTTTCGGGCAGCGTGCGCGCGACGTTTTCCAACAAACCGCCTCCCGTAATGTGCGCCATGCTCTTGACCTTGGCGACCGCCTCGATCGCGCGCACGTCGCGGTAGTACGAGGGATGTTCCGCGAGCAGCGCGTCGGCGTACGTGCCGCCGTCGAACGATCGATTCCATTCGTCGCGCGCGATCAGCGCGCGCGCGAGCGAATAGCCGTTCGTGTGCAGTCCGACGGCGGGCAGCCCGACGATCGCGTCGCCGGGCTCAACCTCGCGCGGATTCGGCAACGCGGCGACGTCCACGAGCCCCACGATCGTTCCCGCGAGATCGAAATGACGCTCGGCGTAGACGCCCGGCATCTCGGCGGTCTCGCCGCCCAGCAGCGCGCACTCGTGGCGACGGCACGCGTCGGCGCAACCACGCACGATCTCCGCGGCGACGTCCGGATCGAGTTTACCTACGGCGAGATAGTCGAGAAAAAACAGCGGCGATGCATTCAAGACGAGGATGTCGTTGACGCAGTGATTGACGAGGTCCGTGCCCACGCTGCGATAACGTCCGAGTTCCGCCGCGATCAGCACCTTCGTTCCGACGCCGTCGGTGGACGCGGCCAGCGCGCGGCCCGGGTCGCCGGGCAAACGGAAGAGTCCGGCAAAGCCGCCGATGACATCGAGCTGGTCGGCGTGGCGCCAGCCTGAAAGCATCTGCCGATAGCGCGCAACGGCCGCGTTTGCTGCGTCCACGTCCACGCCGGCGCGCGCGTACGAATCGCCGCTCGATTGCTCAAAACGAGGATTATCGGGGCTTTTCGCCATAGGCTCGCACTAGTTCACCGTTCGAAAGGTCCACCATGCAAGTCCGTTTGAGTAACGATGCACCGCTTGACGTGCGCGCGGGAGCGCTTGTCGTCCCCTTCTTCTCCGGCGCCGCCTTAGAAGGTGTCGCAGCCGAGGTTGACGCGGCCCTCGGCGGCGTGATCGCCGACGCGATCGCCGCGGGGGAGACCCGAGGCCGCCTTGGCGAGCACGTCTTGAGCTATGCAAAAGACGCACCGTACCGTCGCGTCCTCGCCGTTGGGCTCGGCGAGCGCGCGAGCTTCGAGCCATACTTGCTGGCGCGCTACGCCGGTACGGCGGTGCGATATCTCGGCCGGCGCAACGTCGCGGAGATCGCCATCGCTCTGCCGCCGCCGGCGCGTGGCACCGAAGCCATATGCGCGTCGTTCGTCGCGGAGGGGTCGATTACGGGAGCGTTCGATACAACGCTCTATCAAGAAAAGCCGGAACGCCGCATCGCAACCGAGACCGTTAGCATACTCGCGGCCGGCTTCAGAGAGGCCGAGCTCGCTTGCGGCCTGGCGCGCGGCGTCATTCTCGGAGAAGCGGTGAACTTCGCGCGCCGGCTCGCGATCACGCCGGCCAACGACATGACGCCGACTCATCTCGCGGAGGAAGCCACCAACGCCGCCCGAGAGGCCGGCCTCGAAGTCGAAGTGCTCGACGAGGCGCGCGCGCGTCAGGAAGGAATGGGTTCATTTCTCTCCGTCGCGCAAGGCAGCGCGCAGCCTCCGAAGTTCATCGTCCTTCGGTACAACGGCGATCCTACGAGCAAAGAGCTGCTGGCGCTCGTCGGAAAGGGCATTACGTTCGATACGGGCGGCATATCGATCAAACCGGCGGAACGCATGGAAGACATGAAATACGACATGTCGGGCGGCGCCGGAGTGATCGCCGCGCTCTGCGCGATCGGTAAGTTGAAGCCAAAGATCAACGTCGTCGGGTTGGTGCCCGCCACAGAGAACATGCCCGGCGGCAAGGCGACGAAGCCCGGGGACATCGTGACGGCGATGAACGGCAAGACGATCGAAGTGATCAACACCGATGCCGAAGGCCGGCTGATATTGGCGGACGCGCTCTGTTACGCCAACAAACTCGGCGCGACGAAGATTGTGGATGCGGCGACGCTGACAGGCGCTTGCGTGATCGCGCTCGGGCATGCCAGCTCGGCAGCCATCACGAACGACGACCGATTCGTCGAGCAGTTTCTGGGGGCCGCGAAGCCCACGGGCGAACGTTACTGGCAGATGCCGTACTACGATGACTACACGACGCAAATGAAGAGCGACATCGCCGATCTCAAGAACACCGGAGGACGGCCCGCCGGCACGCTCACGGCGGCCGCCTTCCTCAAGGAGTTCGCCGGCAAGACGCCGTGGGTACACCTCGACATCGCGGGCACGGCGTATTTGGATAACGAGTCCGCGTGGCAGGCAAAGGGCCCGACGGGCACGCCGGTCCGCGCCTTTCTCGCGCTTGCCGAAGCGCTGACATCGCACGATTCTGCGCAGGGCAACGGAGCGCGCAGTACAGAGCTTGCGGTCGAAGCTACGTAACGGCGCCGAGAGCGCGCGGCCCTACGAGCCGGAGAAAAACCCGGCGATACGCCGGCTGACGGCCGGCGCCATCAAACGGCGTAAGGCCAAGACGCTTTTTCCCGTAGCGACGGCATACGATGCGCCCTTTGCGCAGTTCGTCGAGCAGGCCGGCATCGACGTGATCCTCGTCGGTGACAGCGTCGGTAACGTCGTGCTGGGTTTCGACGAGACGACGCCCGTGACGCTGGAAAACATCCTTTATCACACGCAGGCGGTGGCGCGCGGAAGCACGCGCGCCCACATCATGGCCGACATGCCCTTCGGCTCATACCAGGTTTGCAACGAGGACGCGTTGCGGTCTGCCATTCGTTTGGTCAAAGAGGGAGGCGCGTGCTCCGTGAAGCTCGAGGGCGGTCGCGATCAGGCCCAGCGAATCCGCGCGATCACCGGGGCCGGCATCCCCGTGGTGGGCCATATCGGCGTCACGCCGCAGACGGCTGGACTCGGACCGGGCTTCAAGATGCGCACGCACCGGGACCGTCTCATCGACGACGCCCGCTCCGTTGAAGCGGCCGGCGCATACGCCATCGTCCTCGAAGTCGTCGATCCGGAGATATCGCGCGAGATTACCCAAAT
>JAFAQW010000135.1 GCA_019245995.1 Vulcanimicrobiota bacterium
GCGCACATCGCAGGCTCCGTCGTGCCGCTCGCGAGCCGCCCGCCGGTGCTGATGCAGTTCGAATGGCTCATGACCGATGGTTCCGTGCTCGCACAGCCGGCGGCGAAGACGAACGAGTTTTACCGCTACGCTCCCGATGCTTACGGCGACTATTCAAAGGGCACGTGGAGTAGGGTCGGCACGTTGCCGAAGGGCTATGCGCCGACCGATTTTGCGTCAGCGGTGCTCGCCGACGGACGCTTCGTGATCAGCGGCGGAGAGTACAATAAGGGCAGCAAGTATCAACTGGCGTTGACCAATCGCGGCGCGATCTACGATCCGGTGAAGATGACGTGGACGTCAATCGGACATCCGGCCGGATGGAATTGGATCGGCGATTCCCCCGCCACGGTGTTGGCCGACGGCAGATTTCTGGTCGGCGACAAACTGCACCGTTGGGATGCTTACCTGGATCCCAAGACGCTGCAATGGTCGCAGCTCAGCAACGCCGGCAAAGAAGACGAAAATGCGGAAGAGGGGTGGACCCTGCTCTCCGACGGCACCGTATTGACCGCCGACGTCCGTCACGCGCCGCACTCTGAACGGTACGATCCTAAAGCGCAACAATGGCGGAGCGCCGGTTCCACGGTCGTGGTTCTGCACTCGCCGAGGCTCACCAAAGGATGCCTGCGGTACGGACCCGCGCCGAAGGACTGCTACTATCCGGCCGGCGAGATCGGACCGGCGATCCTGCGCCCCGACGGAACGGTCTTTTATACCGGCTCCTTTTCCACGAAGGGAAACCGCGCCGGGCATACGGCGATTTACTACTCAACCGGAGCGAAGGCGGGCACGTGGGCCGCCGGCCCGGACTTTCCCAACGGCGACAACGCCGGCGACTCGTTTGCCGCGCTGGAGCCCAGCGGCAACGTCCTGGTGTACGGGGTGAGCGGCGCGACGTATGAGTGGAACGGCGCGGAGTTCACGCAGATTCCGGATTTGCGCGGCGTCGGTTCGCCGCTGTTGCTGCCGACGGGCCAGATCATGTTGATCGCCGCCACCGCCATCGTGCTCTACACGCCGACGGGATCGGCGGACCCCCGATGGGTTCCGACGATCTCTCGCGTTCCCAGGAGCATCACCGCCGGCAAGACGTACGAGATCGAAGGCACCCAGTTCAACGGCTTGAGCCAAGCGAGTTCGTTCGGCGACGAGTATCAGAACGCGACGAACTATCCGTTAGTGCGCATCACGAACAAGAAGACTCATCACGTTTACTACGCAAGAACGCACGACCACAGCACCATGGGCGTTGCCACGGGCCGCAAGCGAGTCTGGACCTACTTCGACGTTCCGAAGGGAATTGAGGCTGGCGCGAGCACCGTGGAGGTCGTGGCCAACGGCATCTCATCGAACCCCGTCGCCATCACGGTACGTTAACAGGGGCTGCGTTTGCAGCCCCTGTCTCACCGCTTGTCGCGCAGGTCCCGCTTGCCTTTGTCGAACTCGGCCTGCACGCGTTCTTTCGCCTCGTTAACGGCGGAGCCGGCTTTTTCACCAGGTGTCATCGAATCGCCCAGCGTCTCGCGTTTGACGCGCTCTCCTTCGGCATTCGAGCGATGGCCCGCCTCGTGAACCGAATCGCGGACGTTGTCGGCCACCTTCTTGACGGCGTCGGCCGTTTTGTCCAACGGATCTTTGCTCATGCGTCTCTCCTTCGATTTACAGCCCTATCTGGCTGAGGTTCGCTACAAAGCGCTGCGTAACGGGCGACTCCCACCAGGTCGCCACCGTCGCCTCGAGCTCGGGCAGGCCGCGCAGCGTCTGCACGTGACTTTCAATTGCTTCTCGATTTGGGCGCGGCGCCGCTATTTCGTCTCGTAGACGATCGATCGTCCGGTGGTCTTGATGCCCCGCGGTTAGCGCCGCGTGAAGGCGCTCGCCGGGAAAGTCCGCCTGCTCTGCGGGCAGCACCGTCTCGGCCTGCGTGATGAGCTCTTCACCGGCAATCATGCCGGTATCGTCGGCGCTCGTGACCGCCTCACGGATATCGTCGCGTTCCACGTGGCGACTGTACCCAATTTCGGCATGAATAAGCATCGGTTCGGGTAGAAGCGCGGTAATGCCCAAGGCGGTCTTGCTGGACCTCGACGGGACGCTGGTTGACAGTACTGAGGCGCACGCCGTGTCGTGGCAACGTGCGTTTCAGCGGCACGGTTACGAGGTGCCGTTGGAGCGTCTACGACGCTGGATCGGGATGGGCGGCGACAAGTTGCTGCCGCAAGTGAATCCCGCATTGCGCGAGGAGACCGAGCCCGGTAAGTCGATCGCCGCCCTCCGTGGCGAGCTGTTCATGAAGGATTGGCTCCCCCGATTGAAACCCACCAACGGGGCTCGCGCGCTGCTGGAGCGCATCGGCGAAGAGAAGCTTCTACGCGTGATTGCCTCGTCCGCTCAAGCGGACGAGGTCAAGGCACTGCTGGAGGTCGCCGGACTAAGCGACGTGGTGGACATAACGACGAACAGCGACGAGGTCGATCGGTCGAAACCCGATCCCGACGTGGTCAGCAAGGCACTGGACAAAGCGCACACGCGTCCCGAAGAAGCGGCCTACCTGGGCGACACGCCCTACGACGTTACTGCGGCGCATCGCGCGGGCGTGATCGCCATCGGCATCGCGTGCGGCGCCTGGGATGCGGTAGAATTGCGGGACGCGCAGGCCGTCTATCGCGATCCGGCCGAGCTAGTGCGGAGCTTCGACGCCTCGCCGCTGCGAAATCCCTGAAGCCATCAGAGACCACGTCGCTCCACCGTCGGTTGAATATTCCGTTCGCCAGCGATAGCGATCGCGATTCTCCCAGACGTTCAGCGTGCGGATCGTTACATTCTTGCCGTTGTCGGTGAAGGTGTCCGTATAGGTTATCGTGTCGGCGCCCACCGTAATCGTCGTTGACGCAGCTCCGTTGCGGTGCACGTTGAAGAAGTGATACTGATTGGTCGTTTCGTCGTACGTGTAGATCGAAACGACGTGACTGAGCTTACCGCCCGTCGAGATCCTCTGCTGGCAGATCATGAACACATGATCCGTGGACCAGCCGCATATGTTAACCGCGTCGGCACGGCCGGCGGTACTGTACGGCGTCGTCAAGAGGGTTCCGGGCGCGTCCCAGGTCCCGGCGAAGCGATTCAATTCGTCCAGACCACCCGCGCCGGCCGCAGCCGGCAGCGCGCACAGAAAAAGTACCGCAACGAAGGCGTTCCGATTCATGCGTTTTAGTATACCACGGAACGGTCTACGCCTTGCCGATTTAGCCTTTCTTCAGAAATAGGAGCTACGGTTACGCATCATGGACGAAAGCACGCGACTGTCCCGGCGCACTTTTCTCGGTGGAATGGCGGTCGCCGCCTTCGCCGGCACGATCGCGAGCCCGGCGCTCGCCGAGACGAAGGCTTCGCAGGCCTCCATGCGCTACCAAAACACACCCAACGGAAGCATGCACTGCTCGCTGTGCCGGTTCTTCATTCCCGGTCGCGACGCCGAGGCCAACGGGAGCTGCCAGCTCGTCGAAGGCTCGATCTCACCCAACGGTTACTGCATCGCCTTCGCAGCGAAGTCAGAGTAAATGTAAAGCGAGCGCTATGCCGCCCGAGCGATTAGGTGCCGGCGTCTGCGCCGGCGTGAAAGACGAATTTTACAAGCAGACGGTTCAGCGTGGCTCCCGCGGCGGGGCTGCCATAGTTCACGAAGATCTCGTTTCCGGTGCGAAAGCGCTCGTGAAACGCGATGGCCAGATTGTTACCGATCTGCGTCGCGAAGCCACCGCGTCCGTTGATGTCGCGCAACCCCACGCTCAGTGAGCTTTCACTGGAAAGATTGTAGCTTAAGGAGACGCGGCGCAGCCACTGCGAGTCGAGCACGCCCGTGGAGAACGTCCGCTCGTACGTTCCATCATACTCCAGGCCGAGGCTCAGGCCGGGCGCGAGCGGACGGCTCGTGACGATCGTGAAGAGGTGCACGTATTCCGGTCCGAACGGCCCCCATACGTAGGCGACGTCTATGGGAGTCGGGGTGCCGTCGCCATAGCCAACGGGCAGTTGATAGAGATTGTACGGCTGCGTGACGCCGTCGCGATAGCACGGATAGCCGGTAAAGCTCGACGTCGAGAGGACCGGACCCGCGCAGCCCGGTCCGGCCGGAATCCCATAGGACCGCAGCTGACCGACGGCGGCACCCCAGCCGTTGAGCGAGAATTGATTCTTGAATACCGCGTTGACGAAGTACTGAAAGTCGGCTTGGTGTACCGCGCCGGAATCGTCGAGGAAACGGTCTCCTGCGATGAACAGCGTGTAGTTTTTGATCGCGGGCGTCGCGCCGGCGTAGTTCGCGAAGAACTGTAGGCCCCGAATGTCCGAGTTGGGGGTATAGCCGTCGATGGGATTGTAATTCGGCGAGACGTCTAAGTAGCTGAGGCCGAATTCGGTGTTGCCTTTGTGGCGATCGACGAAGAGCTCGCCGAGATGCGCGTGACCCTGCGGCACCCACGAGCCGTCTTCGAACGAGTAGTCGCCGACGTAGATCATGCCGTTGCTCAAGTTGCGGGCTTCGACGCCGCCCTCGATCGTGTTGTCCCAACCCGCGACGCTGTGATTCGCGAAGAGTCCGTCGCTCCAGTACGTAAACGTGCCGCCCGGTACCGCGTGCTGAAAGCCGTACGCAGAGTCGCTGAACGTGTTGTTCGTCGTCGGGTCGTAGCCGTGGAAGGTCAACGCGCCGAACGCGTCGCCGTCGTAGGTTCCTTCGACCTTGGCGCCGCTGTCGAACGGCCCGACGGAGGGGGAATAGAAAACGAGGAAGGGCGGTTGCACGTTGGTTCCGATCGGCGCGCGGACGGTGGAGTCCGCGTTGATGTAGGCGGCGCCCTGCGCGAAAAAGGGCCGGTACTCCACCAACTGGCGCTGGAACTCTTGCGGCGCAATCGTCTGCTGATCGATCTCGACGTTGGAAAAATCGGGGTTGAGCGTGCCGACGAAGCGAATCGTCGGGGTCAGCGGGACGCTCACGTCAACGCCGTACGACCGCGTATGCATCGGGACGAACGTTCCGTTCGTTTGCTGCACGAGGTTGCGATCGGGGCCGATCCCGCCGAGTCCAAAGACGTCGGCACGCGGCTTGGGCCGTGTCGCCGCCGCCGCTCCCAAATCCAGTTGACCCGCCGGCCAAAACCGGGGGTCGGGAGACAAGACCGGCCACGCTCCGGCGGCCGCATCCTGCATGATCGGATCCCACACCCAGGTGAGATGCTCGCCGCGGGCCGCGATGCCGCGCACGAACTGAAAGCGCCACGTCTGCTTTCCGCCGCGCGGAACGCGAATGACGTTCAGCGGAATGATCATCACTGCGCTCCAGTTGCCCTGGTCGATGTGCGCCGCCGCGCTCCAACGCGGCCGAAAGCGGGCGTTCTCGTTGGCCTCCTGGTAGCGGATTCCACGCGGCGTCGTTTCGAAATAGTAGACTTGGCTGCCGGTGCCGCTCGTGTCCACGCCGATGCCAACGAAGTCGTCGCTGCCGAACCCGACGTCGTTCGTGGTTTGGGTCGCGACGATCGGAACGCCGGCCTGATTCGCTTTGAAGGCGACGTACAGGTTTTGGTCGTCGTACAGCAGGTACGCGGTCGTTGCGAAACGCGCCGGTGATCGCGTCGTAACGTTCTGCCAGGGGCCCGTACCCAGCGGCACCGCTCCGGCGGCCCAGGCGGCGTCCGCAAGGGCCGGATCGAGCGGGAGCGGATGCGGCGCGCGCGCGACCGTAAAGGCGAAGGATTGCCCCACCGACGCCGCCGCGGGCGCCGGCGGCAGCGCGAGGCATATGGCAAACGCAAGCCCGCAGGCATGAAGCTTCACGGCACAGCCAGTCTAGCATCCGGCGTTGGGCGCCGCCGTCAATTCGGAGCGATTTGATGGTTCGCTGATGCAATGGCGGCCCTTGCTCTGCCTTCCTAATCGGCGCTTAACGTTCGATTGCTAGCATGGGCGCGAATGGGGGGCGACGCTGTCGCATACGCGATTTCGGGGCAAGAGCGTTGCCTCGCCCTTAGCGTTGACTCGAACCTGCTGGAAATGCGTGGGGTCGCGATTGGCGATGCGAGCGCCGAAGGTGATCTCGTTGCCGCCGTCGTCCTCACGTGGTCGAGTCGATCCGAGGATTCGTACGAGCTTTTCCGGCGGGCGTCGTCGGCGGCACTGAGGGAGAATCGGGTCCACCTCGCCGTTGCGGCGCTCGAGCGGCTCGCGCACCATGCGATTCTCTTCGGCGACGTGCCCATCGCGCAGAGCGCGATCAACGACGCCGTGGCGTTGGCAACCGTTCGGCGTCAATCGGAATGGGCCCAGCGCGCTCTCGCGAGCGCGTCGCGACTGGCATTCGATGTCGGCGAATCCCAAGAGGCGCTGCGACTGATGGAGCTGGCAATCGCCGAAAATCCTAGCGTGCCTCCGGTCGCGTGCGCGCCGCTCGCCGTTCAATTGGCCATCGAACGAGGCGATGATGCGGCCGTGGGCCTGTGGAGCGGGCCCGCCGTCATTGAGGCGGCGTTGCATGGGACGCAACTGCCGGATGCGGCCGCGGCAACGGTCGCGATGCTCATCGCCGGGGCACACGGCCATCCGCACCGCCGTATCGCGACTGCGGTGCGCCGCCTGCTGCTCGCGGTCACGGACCCCTCGAACCTCCCCGAGATGTTTACGACGATTGCGAAGTATGGGGATCCCGAACAGGCGCACTACGGCTTGAAACTGTTTGCGGCCTGTGTCGCATCCGATCGCGTCTACGTGCGGGCCCATCGGCTCTTAGCGCAGGCATATTTGGCGTTTCGGTGCGGTCGCTATGCCGAGTGCAGCGATACCGCCGGAGAGGCGGCGCGCGCGTTTAGCACGATGGGATTGCGCCGCTGGACCGATGATTCGATGGCGTTGCTGGTACGCCACTCGACGAAGCCGTCCAACCGCGGCATCCATCCTTCGCTAACGCGACGCGAAGAACAGATCGCGAGCCTCGTCCGCA
>JAFAQW010000160.1 GCA_019245995.1 Vulcanimicrobiota bacterium
CAGCTCGTGATCGCGAAGCACGTGCTGGACGGCGTATGACGCGTCTCACAGGACACGTGGACTCGTTCGCGGAGGAGCGTCTTCCGCCGCCGCACGACATGCCTGAGGTGCTGCTGTCGGGGCTGGCCTACTCGCAATGGATCAATGCGGCGGTCGAGCTGCTGGACCGTCAGGCGGAGAAGTACGCGAATCGGCGGTGCATCCTCACCGCGGCCGGGAAAACGTGGACGTACCGGCAGTTGCTCGAGGCGTCGAATCGCATCGCGGCGGTGCTGGTGGACGACCTGGGCCTGCAGCCCGGAAACCGCGTGTTGCTGCGTGCGCCGAACGGCCCGATGCTCGCCGCGTGTTGGTTTGCCGTGCTCAAGGCGGGCGGCATCGTGGTAACGACTATGCCGCTCTATCGTTCGGCCGAGCTTCGCGGGATGATCGAAAAGGCGCAGGTCACCTACGCGCTCTGCGACGCGCGGCTTCGCGACGAACTGGATCGGGCATGCGCGGACGTTCCGGCGGTCAACCGGCTATTCTTCAACGATGAGCGCGCGCCCGGGGATGCGCTCGAAGGGCGCATGGCGTCGAAGGACGGGGCATTCGCGAACGCGCGCACTGCCGCGGAAGACATCGCGCTGATCGCATTCACTTCGGGAACGACCGGCACGCCCAAGGCGGCGATGCACTATCATCGCGACGTCATGGCGATCTGCGACACGTACTGTGCTCGGGTGCTGCAACCCGATGAAAACGATCTCTTCTGCGGCAGTCCGCCGTTGGGCTTTACGTTCGGATTGGGCGGTCTGCTACTCTTTCCGGTGTACGCCGGGGCCGCGACGCTCTTGCTCGAGAGAGCGGGCCCCCCCGAGCTGCTCGATGCGGTCGCACGATTCGGCGTAACGACGATCTTCACGGCGCCGCTCGCGTATCGCGCCATGGCGGCAAACTGCGCGAGCCTCGATCTGCAAACCTTGCGCACGTGCGTTTCGGCCGGCGAGACGCTGCCCAAAGCGATTTGGGACGAGTGGAACGCCAAGACCGGCATCAGAATTCTCGACGGCATCGGCAGCACCGAGATGCTGCACATCTTCATCGGGTCACCCGTAGACGGCGTACGGCCGGGGTCGACGGGCCGCGCTGTCCCAGGCTACGTCGCAGAAATTCATGACGACGAAGGCCGGCGCGTCGAGAATGGCATCGTAGGCCGGCTCGCGGTGAAGGGCCCCACCGGCTGCAAATACCTCGACGATGTGCGCCAAAAAAATTACGTTGAAAACGGCTGGAACTACCCCGGCGACGCGTATCGCAGGGACGACGACGGCTACTTCTGGTACGTCGCGCGAACCGACGATATGATCGTCTCTGCGGGATATAACATATCGGGCCCCGAGGTAGAACACGTGCTGATCGCGCATGCCGACGTGAAAGAGGTCGCCGTGGTCGGCAACCGAGACGCGCTACGCGAGACCAACTACGTCAAGGCATTCGTCGTCCTGGCCGAAGGCTGCACGCCCACGACGGAAAAGGCGCAGGAGCTATGCGATTTTTGCAAGACGCAGATCGCGCCGTTCAAGGCGCCCCGGGAAGTGGAGTTCGTAGCGGCTTTGCCGCGCACCGAGACCGGCAAGCTCCAACGCTATAAGCTCCGCTCATCCTCACGCTGAGCGGGTGAAGCCGGAAGGGTGCCCGGCGGCAACACGGCCGTCGCCTCGATTTCGACCTTTGCGCCCTCTTCGAGCAGATCGGCGACCACCAGCAACGCCATCGCCGGATAGTGATCGCCGACGATCTCGCGATACGCCGCGCCGAGGTTTCGCAGGCCTGCGCGGTACTCGTTCTTGTCGGTGACGTACCACGTGAGGCGGACCAAGTCGCCGGCGTGACCGCCGGCTGCGCGCAGGACCGCCATGACGTTGCTCAACGCCTGCCGAGCCTGCGCGACGAAATCGTCCGCAACCAGCTCGCTGCGTTCGTTCCAGCCGATCTGTCCCGAGATCGCGAGATACCGGCCCTCGCTAACGATGCCGTTGGAATATCCGCTGGGGCGCGGCCAGCCTTGCGGATTGACGTACTCGCTCATCCGATTCTCCTCAACAACGGGGTTAGGGCGGAGGTGACCAGCAGGTTCGCGACAAGCGCGTACAGCGCGATAAATCCGGTGAGCGCGATGCCCAATGCGTGCAAGGTGAAGTTCGGCGTAAAGCCCGCCGCGTACGCCATCGCGCAACTAGCGGCGACGCCGCAGATCCACCCCGCGAGCAACGCCTTTGGGTGAAACCAGTCGGTCCATAGGCCGAGAACGAACGCCGGAAAGACTTGCAGCATCAATGCTCCTCCGAGCAGTTGGAAGTCGATCGCGAACGGGACGGGAACGAAAAAGACGAACAGCAAGGCGAGGGCGCAGATGG
>JAFAQW010000075.1 GCA_019245995.1 Vulcanimicrobiota bacterium
TCGCAAGCGATCTTTCGGTCCGCCTGCGGGCACCGGCGGCGGCCTCGGCGTGAGCCTGACGACGGAGGGAGCGACGCGCTCGCTGCTGGCGGCCGCGACGCGAAAGGAGCTGACCGATCTCTTTGGAGGCAACGTCGGTTTCGACGAACCGCTGGCGCCGCTCACGTCCTGGAAAGTCGGAGGTCCTGCGGATGCGCTCGTAACGGTAGAAGACGAACGCGGCCTCGCCGACCTGCTGCGTCTGTGCGTACGCCGCCGGCTGCCATGGTGGGTGGTCGGCGCCGGAAGCAACGTGCTGATCGGCGACGGCGGCGTGCGCGGCATCGTCGTCCGTCTGACGGGAACTTTTAACGACGTGACCGTCAACGTCGATGACCGTGCCGTGATCGTCGCCGCAGGCGGCGCGGCCAACGTGGCGCTCGTGACGGCGAAAGCTGCGTCTGCCGGAGCTTCGGGGGTCGATTCGCTGGCGGGGATTCCCGGTACGATCGGCGGCTCGTTACGCATGAACGCCGGGACGGACCGCGAGTTCGGCGACTTCGTTTCAGCGGTATGGGTCCAATCGCCCAGCCGTCCCGAGCCGCATCAGGTGGGCGTGGCGTACTGTTATCGCCATTCGACGCTGGACCGCGATGCCGTTGTCTCGCGAGTCGAGCTCAAGTTCGAGCGCGAGCAGTCCGAGCGCGTTCGTCGCGAATTGCAGGCGCGTTTGGTGCGCCGGAAACGCACCCAACCGCTGGCGTTGCCCAACGCGGGTTCCTGTTTTCGCAATCCGCCCGGCGAGAAGGCGGCGCGATTGATCGAATCCGTGGGCGCAAAGGGCTGGCGTGAGGGCGGCGCCGAGGTCTCCACCCTCCACGGCAACTTCATCAATAACCTCGGCGAAGCGACGGCAAAGGACGTCGCAACGCTGTTGGCGCGCGTCCGCCGTGAAGTCTACCAGCGATGCGGTGTGGAGTTGCAGCTTGAAGTGCACCTCGTCGGAGTCTTCATCGATGCAGCCTAAGAGCACGCCGAAAGGAAGAATCGCCGTGGTCATGGGTGGCCGAAGCGCGGAACGGGAGATCTCGCTTCTATCGGGTTCCGAGGTGTTGCGCGCGCTGCGAACGATCGGCTACGAGGCGGAGGCGTTGGATTTCGACGAGCGCTTTTTCGACGGAATACGGGACTTTGCGCCCAACGCGGTCTTCATCGCACTACACGGTTCGGGCGGCGAGGACGGGCACATCCAAGGCCTTTTGGAATATCTGGCTATCCCGTATACCGGCAGCGGACTGGAAGCCTCGGCGCTAGCGATGGACAAGCACCTCACGAAAAAACTGCTTGCCGCCGAAGGCTTACCCACGCCGGTGTGGGACCTCTTCGATCTCACGGGTGGCACGTTGCCGCTTCTGCCGGGTTCGCTCGATCTTCCGCTCGTGATAAAGCCGCGCTTCGAAGGTTCGTCCACCGGCGTGACGATCGTGCACACGCACGAGGAGTGGACGAACGCGATGCTCGAGGCCTCAAAGAGCTACGCGCAGATCCTCGCTGAAGAGTACGTGACGGGACGCGAGTTCACGTGCGCCATACTGGGCGAAGAGGCGCTACCGGTGGTAGAGGTCGTCGCGAATCGTGACGGCTACAACAGCTACGAGGCGAAGTACGAGCCGGGCGGCAGCACGCATGTAGCTCCCGCAAAGATCGACGAAGATTTGACGGCGCGCCTACAGATGCTCGCGCTCTCCGCACACCGGCTCATCGGCTTGAGAGATTATTCGCGCAGCGACTTCATCGTGACGCGGGATCGCCGGCCGTACATTTTAGAGATCAACTCGTTGCCCGGCTTAACGCAGCGCAGTCTCGTGCCGGACGCGTGCGCGGCAGCGGGCATCGGCTTTGAAGCGTTGGTGGAGCGGCTCGTCGCTTATGCCCTCGCTCGTGCCGAGCTGCGCGACGCGGTGGCATAGGCCTCCGTTTAGCTCTGCGAAAAACTCTCTTCGTCGTCCGCAGTTAGCATATCGAGGCGCGACGTTTCGGGTGGCAAACGCTTGGTCACCGGGTAGCGCGCGACGAATTGCGGATCGTTCAAACGCTCGCCCACGGTTCGACGCTCGAACGTCGCGGCGATTTCGGATAGGTTGCCGGATCGCTATGCGCGCGAATCCACGCGGCAACGGCTTCGTCGGAGTCCGCTCGCGCGATCGTTTCGCGCAATTGCGCCTCCGCGATGCCGAGCCGTTCGAGCAAATGCGAGCTGAACCCGGTGATTTGGTAGCTGCCCAGATTGCCGCCCGGCAGCGTTGCGCGTAGCTTGTCCACGGTGCGCGCCAGCATAACCAAATCGAGGTCGGCGAGCGGCTCGCGCGGACTGCGCGGCGGCCTGCGAGTCAGGTCGAGTGCGTCCATGACCCAGTCTTCCCGCGCTCGTTGCCGGCGCCTCCGAATAGGGTAAAAGTAGCAGCGCCGGCCCAAAGCGGGCGAGAGGAGTCAAACCTTTGCCGCCGTCGAAAGAGAACCGGCTTTCACAAACTTCACCAGTCATGGAGGATTTCGTTGCCTACCGTTGTCGATCGTGGCCTCGAAGGCGTCGTTGTCGGGACCACTGCGCTTAGTAACGTCGAAGGATCTATTGGACGCCTGACCTATCGGGGATACGACATGGACGATCTCGCCGAGAAGGCGTCTTTCGAAGAGATCATTCATCTGCTGCTTTACGGCCAACTTCCCAATCGTCAGCAGCTGGAGACGCTCAACCGCGAGCTGGGTTCACGCCGAGCGCTTCCGGAGCCGTTGCTGGGAGCGATGCAGAATTTTCCGAAAACGGCCTGGCCGATGGAGGTGCTGCGCACGATAGTCAGTGGATTGGGATTGTTTTCACCGGTCAACGCGCAGGGCGAGCACGTCTCCGACGTGCACACCGCGATCGAGCTGATCGCAAAGTGCCCTACCATCGTTGCGGCCTGGGACCGGATACGCCGCGGCTTCGATCCGCTAGCGCCGCGCTCGGATCTGTCGCAAGCCGGCAACTTTCTCTACATGCGCACCGGAAAAGCGCCGCATTCTATCGAGGAAGATGCGTTCGATACGTACTTGGTGCTTCTGGCCGACCACTCGTTCAATGCGTCGACGTTTGCGGCGCGCGTCGCGGCTTCAACGCGAGCCGACATTTACGCGTCCGTTACCGCAGCGATAGCGACGCTCCAAGGCGACCTCCACGGCGGCGCGCCGACGGCGGTCTTCCGCACGCTCGACGAAATCAAGTCGCCGGAGAACGCCGAGCCGTACGCGAGGGAGATTCTCGACAAGGGCAAACGCATCATGGGGATGGGCCATCGCGAATACAAGGTACGCGATCCTCGCGCGCGCCATCTCGAGGCGATGGCGAAGGAGTTGAACGACCACGTCGGCGGCGAGCGCTGGTATGCAACGGCGCACGCGCTTGAAGAGGCCAGCCGCAAAGTGCTGCAGGAACGCAAGCCCGGCAATACGAT
>JAFAQW010000086.1 GCA_019245995.1 Vulcanimicrobiota bacterium
GCACCGATGGACGTGCTGTGGCTGCGTCTTACCAAGCGTTCCGAGGATCCGCACGAAACCTTCGGATACATACGTGGGGGAAGGATCATGGCACTGATCGACCGCGGCGCGTATTGGCAGTGCGCGTACGTCATTCCTAAAGGAACGCTCGAACGGCTGCGCGCTCAAGGCTTGGACCGATTTCGGCACGACGTCAGCGCGCTGGTGCCGTTTTTGCGCGACCGCGTGCACGAAATCGGTACGTGGGATGACGTCAAGCTGCTCACTGTCCAAGTGAACCGGCTCACGCAGTGGTATCGGCCGGGCCTGCTGTGCATCGGCGACGCGGCACACGCCATGTCGCCCATCGGCGGCGTGGGGATCAACCTCGCGATCCAAGATGCCGTCGCGACCGCGAATATGCTGGCGAAGAAACTGATGCGTGGAGGCATTGGCGTGGCGGACCTGCGCGCCGTGCAGCGTCGACGCGAGCGAGCCGCGCGGGTCACGCAAGCGCTGCAGCTCTTCATTCAGCGCAGCATCATCGGCAGGGTCCTCGGCGGCGAGTACGCCCCGCCTCTGCTTTCCACTCTCCCGGGCCTGCTTCGCTTATTTCCGGTCCTGACACGCCTGCCCGCACGCCTCGTCGGCCTTGGATTTCGTCCGGAGCACGTCGAAAGCGCGATCTCATGAACCGTGGCATCGTCATCGGCGTCGTCGCGACGCTCGTCGTCTTAGGCGTCGCGCTCTATCTCGGCATTGAAGCCGGCGTCATGCCCGCCAACGCCGACGGTAAGCCGTCGAAGCTCGAACGCTGGGCGGCGCGCACCTCGCTGCGCGTCACGCTGCAACGCGACGCCCCCACGGGCGCACCCCCGATTCCGCTCGACGATGCAAACTTGACCGCGGGCATCCGGCTCTACGGGCAAAACTGCGCGGTTTGTCACGGAGCATCGGACGGGAGCGCGTCGCGCATTGCGCGCGGACTCTACCAGCGCCCGCCGCAGTTAGCGCGGGACGGCGTGGAAGACGATCCCGAAGGAGTAACGTATTGGAAGATCGCTCACGGCATCCGTTTCACCGGCATGCCGGCGTTCGGAAAGACGCTCGATCAAACGCAGCTCTGGCAACTGACGCTCTTCCTCAAACACATGGACGGGCTTCCGCCCGCTGCGCAACGCGTTTGGAAGGCGCTGCAGCGAGACGAATCGGCGCGCCCTAAGAGGACGGAGTAGGTTCGATGTCCGTTGTAGGCAGCGCCGAGAACACGTATTGGTCGTTCGCCGACGGCGAGCTGCTCTGCGCTTGCGCCTGCATGGAAACGCCGGCGGTAGCGGCCTCCGTTTCCGGATAGACCTGCCCACGGAAGGAGCCGTCGCCGCTCATCGTCCCAACGACGTGTAACTTGCCGCCCGGTCCCGCGCCAAGTCCGAGATCAACCGATGACGGTCCGATGTCCATCCAGATATAGTTGCCGTCCCGTCCTCCAACGACCGGAATGAACACTTTGTAATACGTCGTGTGGTAATATCCGCGGAGGTTGCCACCCGGAAAGATCTCGATGTCCAGCCGACCAGTGATCGGATACTGCGAACCGTAGACTGGGGTTATCGAAGTTGTGAAATGAAGGTTCGTCGCCTGAGCCGCGGCAGAAGCGCTCGCCGCGGCCGCAGCCAGGCACACGAGCGCAGTGCAGGCGACGATGCGACGAACCAGTGACCTGACGATACTTACGACTTTCGCTTTCACCATTCTCAGGGAGTAGAGCGCGCGGCTGGCCGAGAACGTGACGGAGGTGGTATACCCTGCAGAAATTGACCTGCGTAGTTTTCCCGTATGGGAACGTCCGGACCTTGTAAGAAAGGCCCTCGAGCGCCTTCCGTCAGGAAGCTCGCTGACCCTCATTACGGAGAACGAGCCGCGCGCGCTCTCTTCGCGCATTACGCAAGATCGCCCCGACCGTTTCGTGGTCGAGACGCGACGCATCGGTAGCCGCATGTGGCAATTGCGCTTGACGCCGCGTCCGAGCGAGGCGAGCGACCGTAACTCATCGGCGCAGCATCTCGCGCGTTCCCCTGCGTTCACCGCGCTCGACGTCGGCGTTCGCGAAGAGCTCGCCGGCGCGGCGGTCTGGCAGAACGGGCGGCGCGGTCAGACTCTCGTTGCGGAGAACAGCGATTGGCCGTTCATCGGCATGGTCACCGACGGCATCGTTGCGCGCGCGAACGGTGGAGGTCGCGAACGCGAGCGGATTCTCTACGAAATTTTTCCGTACGAACTTTTCGGCGTCGCGGAATATTTC
>JAFAQW010000181.1 GCA_019245995.1 Vulcanimicrobiota bacterium
GCGGAGGTGCGTCCGGAAGATATCCTAGTCGGCAAGGTCACGCCGAAGGGCGAGACGGAGCTGACGGCTGAGGAACGACTGCTCCGCGCGATCTTCGGCGAGAAGTCGCGCGAAGTGCGCGACACGAGCCTGAAAGTGCCGCACGGCGAGAAGGGCAAGATCATCGACGTCAAGGTCTTCTCGCGGGACAGTGGCGACGAGCTATCGCCCGGCGTCAATCATCTGGTGCGCGTCTACGTCGCGCAGAAGCGAAAGATTCTGCAAGGGGACAAGATGGCCGGCCGTCACGGCAATAAGGGCGTCATCGCCAAGGTGCTGCCGGAAGAGGATATGCCGTACCTGGAGGACGGCACGCCGGTCGACATCGTGCTCAATCCGCTCGGCGTACCGTCGCGCATGAATCTCGGCCAGATCATGGAGACGCATCTGGGCTGGGCGGCGCGCATGCTGGGCCTTCGCGTGGCCACGCCGGTCTTCGACGGCGCGCACGCGGAAGACATCGCCGAGTGGCTGCAGGATGCGGGGCTTCCGGCCGACGGCAAGACCTGGCTGCGGGACGGCCGCACCGGGGAACGCTTCTCGCGTCCGATCACGGTCGGATTGATCTACATGCTCAAGTTGGCGCACCTCGTGGACGACAAGATCCACGCGCGCTCGACCGGACCGTACTCGATGATCACGCAGCAGCCCTTAGGCGGCAAAGCGCAGTTCGGCGGTCAACGCTTTGGTGAGATGGAAGTCTGGGCGTTGGAAGCCTACGGTGCGGCGTACACGTTGCAAGAGCTGCTGACCGTCAAATCGGACGACGTCGTCGGCCGCGTCAAGACGTACGAGGCGATCGTGAAGGGCGAGAACGTGATGGAGCCGGGAGTTCCCGAATCGTTCAAAGTCTTGATCAAAGAGCTGCAGTCGCTGGCGCTTGACGTCAAGGTGCTCACGGAGAATCGCGAAGAGGTCGAGATCCGCACGCCGGAAGACGAGATGGGCGAGTCCGAACGACGCGAGTATGGGTTGCTGATGGGCGACGAAACCACCGCAGTCTCTCAAACCGCCGTCGCCACTCGCGAGGCCGTCGCCGAGGCGCCCGTCGAGGAAGAGGAAGAGGAAGAGATCGACGATAGCAAGCCGCTCGACGCGAGCGCAGTAATTGCGCCCCCGCCCGCTCCGGCGCGTCCTGCGGAGGCGGAATCGGCGGAGCCGGAAGAGCTCTTTGAAGAAGAGGAAGAGGCGCCCGAGGAAGAGCTCGAGGGACCGCAAGGTTACGAGCTCGAGGAAGAGGACGAAGAGCCGGTCTACGAAGACGAAAAACCGTCGTTCGAGAGCGATGAAGAGGAAGCGCCCTTCCAAGAGAACGAGTCCAACACCGAAGAGTTCTAGGGCCGCCGCGTCATCCTGAGCCTAGTCGTGTCATCCTGAGCCTGTCGAAGGACGACACGACTGGACCAAAGGCTTAGTGCTTCGTGCAGACTCCGCGCACGCCGACGACGCGGCCGCTTCGCTCGGTGAACGACGAGGAGCTCGTCATCTTCGTGTCACTGACTTTGGTCGTGACGGTGTCGGTCTGACTCGCAATGTCGGACGCTGGCGCGAACGAAACGTCGTGCCAGGTGATCGTGTTTCCGCTCCAGCCCCGCGAGAAGGAAAGCCCGTACGTGTTGGGCGTCCCGTAGGAAACGTCGGCCCAGCGGCGCGTGTTGGAGTCATAAGTGATCTTGTCCCACGTCGTGATCTTCGCGGCGCCCGGAAACCAGCGCATGGGATTTGTCACCGAGGTTTCATTGATCCACCAGCCGCTCGGGTCCATCGAATACGTTGACGTCGTGATATAGGGCGCCGGCCGCCGCGCGCTCTTCGTGCTGCATGTCCACGTCCCAAGCATGAACTGCATCGGGGAAAAGTTGGGCTTGACCACCATGGGAATCGGCGTGGTTTCCACCTGTGGAGAAGCGGTTGCGGGCAAGAGCCCCGCAAGGATTGCCAAAGCAAAAATGCCGGGATGCATGCGCATACTGATTCCTTTCCGGGAGAAGAGGAAGACCGGTTGGACAGCATGCTCTCGCACGCCTGCCTCCGGCGAGGGGTATACGCGTACCCGTATGAAATCCAGCGCGCATGGCCGTTCTTGAAGGGTCGAGTGGTTTGCCAAAAATCGGCATCGTCGGTACGGGGCGCATGGGCGCGAACATCGCCCGCAGGCTGCGCGACGTCGGTTATCCGATCGCCGCGCTCTACGACGTGCACGCGCAATCCGCGCAAGGCGTCGCGCAGGAGACAGGCGGGGAAGCCGCAGATTCGCTCGCGCGCGTCACGCAGCTGGCGGACGTCATCCTCACGGTCGTGACGGACGACGCGGCGATGTACCGAATTTTTGCCGAGGACGGCGACTCGCTGCTCGATGGTGCGCGGGGCAAGATCTTCATCAACTGTGCGACCGTTACGCCCAACGTTCACGTAGAAGTCGAGCGCCGGGCGAGCGCGCGAGGCGCCGGCGCGCTCGAGGCCTGCATGGCGAGCTCCATCCCGCAGGCGCGCGACGGCACGCTCTATCTGATGGTCGGCGGCCGGCGCGAGGTCTTCGAGCGCGCGAAGCCATTGCTCGAGAAGATGAGCGCCTCCGTGAGGTACATCGGCGATGCGGGACGCGCGGCCGAGGTGAAAGCGCTCGTCAACATGGTGATGAACATCAATACTGCCGGCCTGGCCGAGGGTTTGGGACTGGGCGAAGCGCTCGGGCTGGACCTCGATATGCTGCGGGAAGTGTTTTCGCAGACCGGCGCAAACTCGCGGGTGCTCGAAACCGACGGCGCCGACATGCAAAATCGCGAACACGACGTCTACTTCTCCGCGGCGCACGCGGCCAAGGACTCGCACATCGCGACCGCG
>JAFAQW010000187.1 GCA_019245995.1 Vulcanimicrobiota bacterium
TACGATTTTACGACTGCGCTGGGTCGCGTGCGCGCCAAAAGCGGCCACCTTTCCGGCGTCGCGTCGTTGGCGGGCTACGTTACGACGCTGCATCACGGCCGCGTCGCATTCGCCTTCATGATTGAGGGATCGCGCGGAGACCCGGACGCCGCAATCGTACGCGCCGTCGATCGGCTGGCAACATACTAGTGTTGGACCCCGCGTTTCTCGCCCGGCTGATCAATCGCGCGCTGGCGCGCGGCGGCGATTTCGCCGACGTCTTTTGCGAACGGCGCTCCACGATCTCGTACCGCCTGCAGGACGGCCAGATTCACGAGGCGTCCGTGGGCATGACGCTGGGCGCGGGTATTCGCGTCGTCGTGGGAGAGTCCGCGGGCTACGCAAGCTCCGACGACCTCAGCGAAGCGGCGTTGCTGCGCGCGGCCGAGTCGGCGTCGTTGGTCGCGCGAGCGGGCCGCCATGGCGAGCTCGCCGGCGCCGAACTCGCGCCGCAGGCCGTTGGATCGCTCTACAAGGGCGAACACGAAGAGGCGGACCCCGCGCGGTATGTGTCGTTGCTCGAGCGCGCCGACGTCGCGGCGCGCGGCTACGACCCTAGCGTCGTGGCGGTCAACGGCACGATCAGCGACGAGCTCCAGGAAGTGTGGATTGCGAACAGCGACGGGCACCTCGTTCACGATCGTCGTCCCCTCGTGACGCTCGGCGTTCAAGTCGTGGCCAGCGACAAGCGCGAACGCGGCTCCGGATATGCGGGCGACGGCGGTCGCACCTCGTTGCACTATTTTGACGACCACACGCCCGAATCGCTCGCAACGGACGCGGCGCGCATCGCCGCCGTCAACTTGCACGCCTCCGCCGCGCCGGCCGGCGAGATGGAGATGATCGTCGGCTCGGGAGGCGGCGGCGTGCTGTTGCACGAGGCGGTCGGCCATGGGCTCGAGAGCGATTTCAATCGGCGCGGAACGTCGCTGTACAGCGGCAGGGTCGGCGAACGAGTCGCGAGCCGTCTCGTGACGATTTACGACGACGGCAACTTGCAGGAAGAGCGCGGCAGCGTGAACGTGGACGACGAAGGCGTCGCGGGCCAACACAACGTCTTGGTTCACGAAGGCGTGCTGCAGGGTTACATGCAGGACCGCCTCAACGCGCGCTTGATGGGAACCACGTCAACGGGCAGCGGGCGCCGGCAATCGTTTCGCTTTGCGCCCCAGCCGCGCATGTGCAATACGTATATGCCGAGCGGAGAGACGAGCGTGGAAGAGATCATCGCGTCGACTCGGCGTGGTCTCTATGCCAAGTCGTTCGCGGGCGGACAAGTGGAGATCAGCAAAGGCGACTTCGTCTTCATGGTCGGCGAGGGATATCTCGTCGAAGACGGCAAGCTCACGGCGCCCGTGCGCAATGCGACGATCGTCGGAAACGGGCCCGACGCGATGATGAAGGTCGTGGCGGTCGGCAACGACAGCCGCCTCGCGCGGCGTCACTACACGTGTGGAAAGGCCGGACAGTACGTGCCGGTCGGCGTCGGCATGCCGACGGTGAAGATCTCGTCCATTACGGTGGGCGGTACGCAGCATGGATGAGGCGCAGGCGCTAGAGTTGGCCGCCCGCATCCTCGCGGAGGCGCGCGCGGCGGGAGCCGAAAGCGCGGAAGCCAGCGTTTCCATCGCGGCGCGCATGCACGTCGAAGCGCTCGCCGAAACGATCGCCCGCCTCGAAAATTCGCGGTCGTGCAGCATGCTCTTGCGGGTTTTTAAGAACGGTCGAAAGGCGACGCTCGCGACCTCTGACGCGTCGCTGGAAGGCGTCCGCGACGCGGTGCGCCGCGCGGTCGCCCATGCCGACCTCGTGGCGCACGACGGCTGCGCCGGTTTGCCCGAGAAAGTTGCGACGGAGCTGCCGTCCCTGCATCTGCACGACGACGCCGTCAGCGCGCGCCTGGAAACGGAAAAGACGCAGGAGCCGCTCGAGCTGGAGCGGCTCGTTCGGCGCGAAGACGCGCGCGTCGTGAACTCGGCCGGATCGCATTACTCCGACACGAATGCCGTCAGCGCTCTGGCGAACTCCAACGGATTTTCCGCGGCGTACCCGTGGACGCGCATCATGCGCTCGAGCGCGCCGGTGGCATTGGACGGAAGCATCAAACGCGTGGGTCACTATGGCACCGCCGGCCGTCACCTTGACGATTTGGAGTCGCTGCACGCCGTGGCCGCAAAAGCCACGCGACGCGCCGTCGATCTGTTCGGCGCGCGCAAGCCTTCGACGATGCGAGTGCCGGTGATCTTCGAGCGCGACGTGGCCGCAAGCGTTCTGGAGGACCTCTTCGCTGCAGCGTCGGGTTCCAACGTGGCAACGGGAAATTCGTGGCTGGCGGGGCGGATCGGCCAGCGCGTCGGCAGCGAGCTGGTGACCATCGTGGACGACGGACGATTGCCGGGGCGGCTCGGCAGCGCGCCCTTTGACGGCGAAGGTGTCGCCACACGGCGAACGATTGTGTTCGAGGACGGCGTTTTGCAGACGTATCTGTACGACAGCTACTACGCGCGCAAGCTCAAGGCCGCGAGTACCGGCAACTCGACCGGCACGGGAATCGGACCCACCAACTTTTATTTGGAGCCCGGAGCGCAGACGCTCGATGAGCTTATCGCGCGGACGCAACGCGGCGTTCTGGTGACCGACACGATCGGCTTTGCAACCGAACACGCCTCGGGTACGTATAGCCGGGGGGCTCGCGGCTTCTTCATCGAAGGGGGAGAGCCGGCATATCCGATCGATGAATTCACAATTGCTGCGCGCTATCCCGAGATGCTGGCCGGTGTGGATGCCGTCGCCGACGACCTTCGGTTTGACGGAGCAATCGTGTCACCGTCGTTTCGCATCGCCGAGATGACGGTCAGCGGAAACTAGGAGAGAGCAGCGTAGCAATGGCGATGATCGCTCAGCCCGCAATCAGCCTGACGCTGATCTTGCGCATCGAGATGCCCAACGAGCCCGGTGCATTCGGCGTCCTCGCCAATGCGATCGGCGACGCGGGCGGCACGATCGGCGCGGTCGACATGCACTCCGTCGCCAAGGGCCGCGTAATTCGCGACGTGACGATCGGCGTGGCGTCGGAATCGGTCGCGCACGACGTACGGCGAGCCGTCGAGGCAATCGACGGCGCGCGCGTCATCTTCATGAACGACTCCACCTTCCTCGCCCACGTCGGCGGCAAGATCCGCGTGGATCCGAAGGTCGCGATCAAGAACCGGCAAGACCTTTCGACGGTCTACACGCCGGGCGTCGCGCGCGTCTCGATGGCAATTGCCGCCGATCCGAGCAAAGCATTCCAGTTGACCGTCAAGCGGAACACCGTCGCCGTGGTGACCGACGGCAGCGCCGTGCTGGGGCTCGGCGACATCGGCCCGCTCGGCGCGTTGCCGGTGATGGAGGGCAAGGCCATGCTCTTCAAGCAGTTCGCCGACATCGACGCGTTCCCGATCTGTCTCGATACGAAGGACGTGGACGAGATCGTCGAAACGGTGGTCCGCATCTCGCCCGTCTTCGGCGGGATCAACCTGGAAGATATCAGCGCGCCGCGCTGCTTCGAGGTTGAGGACCGCCTGATCGAGACGCTCGATATTCCCGTGATGCACGACGACCAGCACGGCACGGCAGTCGTTATCTTGGCGGCGCTCATCAATGCGGCGCGCGTCGTCGGCAAGCCCCTGCAGGATCTTCAGGCGGTCGTTTCCGGAAGCGGCGCCGCCGGGACCGCGACGATCAAGATGCTCCTCGGCGCCGGCGTTCGCGACGTCATTCCGGTGGACCGCGCCGGTGCATTGAACCGCACGGATCGTTACGAGAATCCACACTGGCGCTGGCTGGCGCAGAACTGCAACCGCGAGAACCGGCGCGGGTTGCTCAGCGACGTGCTGGAAGGCGTCGACGTCTTCATCGGGGTCTCAGCGCCGGGAATTTTGAAGCCGGAGTACATCGCACGCATGGCGCGCGACCCGATCGTATTCGCGATGGCCAACCCCACGCCGGAAATCATGCCCGAGATGGCCGCTCCCTACGCCGCGGTGATTGCAACCGGGAGATCCGATTTCCCGAACCAGGTCAATAACTTATTGGCGTTTCCCGGGATCTTTCGCGGCGCGCTCGACGTGCGGGCCCGCCGGATCACCGAAGGCATGAAGCTCGCGGCGGCCTACGCCATCGCGGAGATCGTGACCGAAAACGAACGAAGCGCGGAATACGTGATTCCGAGCGTGTTCGACACGCGCGTTGTAGACGCAGTCGCCAAGGCGGTCGCGGCGAAAGCGGTGGAAGAAGGCGTCGCGCGCCGCATTCCCACGAAAGACCAAACCGAGGATTATTCAGCGACGCCGTAAGGGCGAAATTGGCCCGCGCCGCGCCACGGCTCGCTCAGGAAGGCAGTTTGCGTCTCGCGATCAGTGTCCGCTCTTCAGTGCGGATGCGCCAGGAGAGCAACGACGCGTTGAGGATGGAGAAGACGATGGCCAGCTCCAATGCGCCGAACGCTAGCGGCAGAATCGCGATCTCCGCGCAGACGACGATGTAGTTGGGGTGGCGGAAGATGCTGTACGGTCCCCGGCGCACCAGCGGCGCTCCCGGCACGGTGATGATTCGCGTGGTCCAATACGGACCGAGCGTTGCGATCGTCCAAAAGCGCAGCGGTTGGAGCGCCGCGTACAACGCCAGCAACGGCCAGTTCGGCGCCGTGTACGGCGGAATCAACAGCGCCATGCTCACGAGCCACGCCGCGTGGAGCGCGACGATGAAGGGATACTGAACCGCGCCGGATTCCACGCCGCCACCCGCGAGCAATCGTCGAGTATTGCGCGCAGAATACAAGAGTTCCACCACGCGCTGTACCGTAACGAGCGCCAGAACGGTATAGAGGACCATTCACCGTCACCCTTCGACTGGCTCAGGGTGACACAAGTCTCTGGGGTCGTTTTCCAGTAGCGTAAAGCCGGCGGTGAAGCCGGGCCCGAGCGCGGAAACGAGCGCGCGGCGCCACGGGGTGCCGCGCCGCAACGCGCGCTCCAGAACGAACATCACCGTTGCGGCGGACATGTTGCCGTACTCTCTGAGCACCTCGCGAGCGTCGGAGAGCGTACCAGGCGTCAGCTCGAAAGCGGTTTCCAGCGCGTCGAGCACCTTCGCGCCACCGGGATGACAGACGAAACGATCGATGTCGCGCAGTTCGAGCTCGTGCTGCCGCAGAAATGCCGTGGCGACGTCGTGCAGCTTCCCGGTTACGAGTTCGGGAATGTCGCGAGAGAAGATAGCGCGCAAACCGTCATCGGTCACGTCCCAGCCCATGACGTCGAGCGATTCGGGCCACGTGTACTCGCCGTTCCCGACGATGCTGGGACCGCCGCCGGCGCTGCAGAGCAGTGCCGCCGCGGCGCCGTCGCCGAAGAGGGCCGTCGCCACGATGTTGCTCTTGGAAAAGTCGTCGCGGCGAAAGGAGAGCGCGCAGAGTTCCACCACGAGGAAGAGCACGAGCGCGCCGGGGTTCGCCCGCGCCATGGCCGCGGCGCGGGCCAAGCCGATCGCCCCGCCCGCGCAGCCGAGCCCGAAGATCGGCAACCGTTCGGTCGTGCGGCGCAGTCCCAAGCGTTCCATCAGCAGCGCATCCAAACTCGGGGTCGCGATTCCCGTCGTGGAAACGGCAACGATTGCGTCGATCTCTTCGCTGCGACGGCCGGCGCGGCGCAAAACCTTCCTCGTGGCGCTCTCGAGCAACTCCACCGCGGACTCCAGGTACACACGATTGCGCTCGGGCCAACTGTGCAACTCTTCGTACCACTCGATCGGCACGCACGAGTAGCGCCGTTCGATGCCCGTGTTGGCGAACATCGGCAACAAGCGCACGATCTCCGGTGAACGAGGTCCCAGCGCGAGCTCGATCCGCCGCATGACCTCACGCTGTCCCAGCGCGAAGCGCGGAACCGCCGTCGCCACGCCGAGCACGCGCGCGAGCGCCGTCATGGCAGCGCTCTGCTGCTCCGGCAGGGTCCGTGCGGCATGGATGGTAATGCCAACCTCCCGTGTCGTCTAGGCCGTTCACAGCGGTGCTCTGCGCCGCCGTGCTCACAGGGGCCGGCGGCCGTCCGGCTCCGCTGATCATCTATTCGGCGCCGGCGGGTACCCGACCAACCGGCGCCGACCGAATCCATCCGACCAATGCCATCCTTCCGGATGGTAGAATCGTCGCGCCCGCAGGAACGACCGCCGCTGTGGGCACGAACCCATACGCGCTCGCGCTCACCGCGAACGGCCGCTACGCCATCGTCTCTAATGGCGGATCCGCCTCCACGCTGACGATTATCGAAACCGCAACGATGCGACAGTCCGGTGTCGTTCGCGAGCCCGGTGCTCGCTTTACCGGCGTCGCCGTCGTAGCCGTATTCGGCAACGCGCACGCGACAATTCTCGCATCGGATGCTGCCGCCGGCCTCGTGCGCTCGTACGCGCTCGACGAGGACGGCCAAGCCGGCGCCGACGGTCCGCCGATCGCCTTGCCGCCCGACGGCAACCGCCCCGCGTGCCCCACGGGCATCGCCGTTTCTCCGGACGGCCGCACCGCGTACGTCGCCGACACGCTCGGCAACCGCATCGTTCCCATCGATCTCGCGCGCCGTTCCGCTCTCACGCCCGTGCCGGCGGGCGATCTCCCGATGCACGTCGCCGTCGATAGCGATCGCGTCGTCGCGAGCGCCACGGGTCTATCGCGCTACTCGACCGTCACCACCCCTGCGGCGGAGCCTCAGTTCGCCGCGCCGGCGTTCGACGGATCCGTTTCGTCGTCGTTGACGGTCTTCGATCTACCGTCGTCCAGTGGCATCGGCGATCCCGCGACCGTGCCGATGGACCCCCCGCCGGACGGCGTCGAAAACATTGGCGGAGCGGCGCCGTCCGCCACGATTCTGAGTCGGGACGGTCAATACGCGTACGTTGCGCTCGCCAACGTCGATCGAGTCGCGGTCGTTGCGCTCCACCCACAACCAAGCGTCGCGCGCGGGCTGGATTTGCGTCTGTATCCCGGCGCACCGTACGGCGCGCAACCCAGCGCCGAAGCGCTCAGTCCCGACGGCAAACGGCTCTACGTGGCGCTCGCCGGACTCAACGCGGTTGCGGTGTTGGACGCGCGCCGTCCGACGCGATATCGCTA
Organism: Vulcanimicrobiota bacterium; assembly: GCA_019245995.1. Classification (GTDB taxonomy): domain Bacteria; phylum Vulcanimicrobiota; class Vulcanimicrobiia; order Vulcanimicrobiales; family Vulcanimicrobiaceae; genus Cybelea. Next base: position 7,190 of record JAFAQW010000187.1, read on the forward strand.
CGGGTTGATTCCGACCGGCTGGTATCCGCGTGCGATGGAGCTCTCGCGTGACGGACGGTATCTTTACGTTGCGGCAGGCAAGGGTGTCGACGGAGAAGGGACGCTTGCGCGCATTGATTTGAAGCGAACGTACCTCGTTCGGACGACGCTCGATGCGTTGCGCTATAACCGCACGCCGCACGTCGCTCGGTTCGACCCGGTCATTCCGCCGCTGGGATCCGGCAAGCGCAGCGAGGCGATCGACCACGTCGTCTACGTCGCGTTCGGCTCGGACGGTTACGATGCAATGCTCGGCGACTTGACCGACGCTTCAGGAAGGCCGTATGGCAACGGCGACCCGTCGTTGAACCGATTTCCGGCCGGCGTCACGCCGAATTTGCACGCCCTTGCCCGTACGTACGCGCTGCTGGAAAACTTCTATGCTGCCGACGCGCTGCCGGAGATCGCCGGCGAGTTTTCACTCCAAGGCGACGCGACGCTGTATCAGGAGAGCGTCGCCAGTGCCGGAGTCCCGGGGCTGCCCGGCGGGCGCGGCAGCGATCCTGAAGACTACGCGCGCCGGGGCTTCATCTTCAATGCCCTGACGCGGGCGGGGTTAACCTACCGCGACTACGGCGCGCTTTTGCGGCTATCGGGTTTCGACGCCGGACTGTACCATCTGAACGTCCCCGCGTTGGCGGCGCTCGCCGGAAACGTCGATCTGCAATATTCGAGCGCCGATCCGAAAATCACGCAGACGGCACGGGCCGACGAGCTGATCAAGGATCTTCAGCGCTTCGTCGACGCGGACCGCATGCCGAACTTCATCTACATCTCCATCCCGTCAGGAAACGATCGCACGGCGGTCTTCGACGGGGATCGTGCGCTGGGCAAAATCGTCGCGTATCTTTCGCGTACGCCGCACTGGAGCTCGACGGCGATTTTTCTCGCGGGCGAAGGCGTCGACGGCAGCCTCCCGGATCACGTGAATGCGTTGCGCAGCTACGCCGTCGTCATTTCGCCGCTCGCAAAACGAAGCTTCCTGGGCGAGGCGCACTTGACCGGCACGGGGGTTTTGAAAACGGAAGAGGAGATCTTCGGGCTCCCGCCGCTCACGCTGCACGACCTCCTCGCGTCCGATCTGAGCGGAATCTTCACGACGGTGCCCGCGCCGGAGCCGTATCAATCGCAGTGACGACGCACCGTTTAGGATTTGGGCCGCGACTCGTCGGCACGCCGACGGGCCGGCTGGACGCCGCCGTTATGGTGAAACCTTCGCCGCGGATCGAGAACGGAAAGACGCTCATCGGCGAGCCTTCGCCGATCTACTCGCGGGCCGTGGAACAACACGACGTCCTGCGGAAGCGGCTCGAGTACTTCGGCGTGAAAGTCGAGGTGATCGACGCGCGCGGCGACGACCCCTCAGAATGTGCCGCCGCCGACACTGCGATCGTTTTCGAGGACGGCGCAGTCATCATGCGGCCGACGTCGTTGGCGCGCCGCGCGGAAGCGGATCGAATGGAAGCGGAGTTTTCACGTCTCGACGTTCCGTTGGCGGGGCACATCGCCGCGCCCGGCTTGCTCGACGGCGGCGACGTCGTGCTCGCGGGTGACACCGCCTTCGTCGGCGTCGGTCAGCGCGGCAACGAGTTCGGACGCGACGGTTTTGCGAAGCTGGCGGCAAGCCACGGCTATCGCGTCGTCGAGGTCCCCCTCCCGCCGGGAGTGCCGGCGTTGCGCGCGGTGGCAGGCACCGTTGCAAAGGATACCATCGTCGTGGGCTCCGGCACGGTGGATCTCGCGCTCTTCGCCGGCTTCAAAACCATTGCGCTGGAGCGTGGCGAGGAGTTGGCGGCGGGAGTGATTTGTCTTGGCGAACGCCACGTTCTCGCAGAGATCCGGTATCGCACCGCGATTCCTCTGCTCCGCCGCGCGGGCGTCGGCGTGGAAGCGATCGACTTGTACGAGTTTACGAAGCTCGGCATCACGCCCTCAATGCTGGTTCTCGCGCTCAAGCGCGACTAATCTTTCATGCGGATCGCCGTTCTTTCCGACATCCATGGGAATCTCATCGCGCTCGACGCGTGCTTAGCGGACCTTGTCGCACAAGGCAATGCCGACGCAATAATCGTCGCCGGCGACCTGTGCCTCGACGGACCGAAGCCCAAGAAGGTGTTGCAACGGCTGGAAGAGATCGGTGCCGCCTGCGTGCGCGGGAATACCGATCGCTACCTCGCGGAGGAGCCCTCGAGCCAGACCTTCGATGAGCTGGAGACCGCGCAGATCGCCTGGACGCGCCGGGAGATCGGGGAGCGTTGGCGCTCGTGGCTCGGCAGCCTTCCGTTCGCGTTGCGCATCGGCGACGACGGCAATCAGCTGTTGATCGTGCACGCCAACCCGAAGACCGACGACGAGCACATCTGGCCCGATGCGGAGGATGCGGTCCTCGAGCGGCTCATCGGCGACGATGCGGCAACGGCGATCGCGTTTGGCCACTTGCATCTGCCCTACGTGCGAGCGTGGCGGGCAAAGCTGCTCGTCAACGTCGCTTCCGCGGGTTTGCCAAAAGACGGCGATCCACGCGCGGGTTACGCGATCTTGACGCAACGGGCCGGGGGATGGCAGGTGAAACACCGGCGCGTCGCCTTCGATACGAAACGCGTTGCAACCCAACTCGCCGACTGTGGGATTCCGGGAAGTGGAGAGCTGATCGCAACGCTTCGCCGTCACCGGTATAAACGATTAAAGAACTACATTCCGTAAACTCGAGGCCCGCCGCGCCGCCCGCCATTGAGGTGGAGCGGCTCGTGAAACGCTATGGCAACTTCACCGCAGTCGACGGCGTAACGCTGCGGGTGCGGGAGGGCGAGTTCTTCGGCTTCTTAGGCCCGAACGGCGCGGGGAAGACGACGACGATCAACGCCATCGTCGGGCTCGCCCGCAAGAGCGCCGGGAAGATCGCCATCTTCGGCTACGATAACGAGCGACAATGGCGAGAGGCGCGACGCTTCGTCGGCTTGTCGCCCCAGGAGTTCAACTTCGACCGGTACCTGTCGTTACGGGACGTGCTGATCTTCGCGGCGGGCTACTATGGAATTCGCGGCAAGGAGGTCGTGGAAAGGGCCGACATGCTCCTCGAACGCTTCGGCTTGACGTCCCACGCCCATTTGGAGTACACGAAAATTTCCGGAGGTCAAAAGCGCAGGCTCTCGTTGGCTCGCGCCTTGATTCACGAGCCGCGGCTGCTGATATTAGACGAGCCGACTGCGGGCGTCGACGTGGAGCTGCGCTTAGAGCTGTGGCGCTGGCTGCGCGAGCTCAATCAGGAAGGTCTGACGATCTTCTTGACGACGCACTATCTGGAAGAGGCCGAGCGCCTCTGCCGTCGCATCGCCATCATCCGCGGCGGCAGAATCGTGACGGAAAAGCCGACCGAGGAGCTCGTCGCGGAAGGGGAGTCGCTGCAAGACGTCTTTCTGGAGTTGATGCGCCATTAATCGCGTAGCTCTTTGGACGCTCACCAAGCGCGAGATCATCCGCAGCCTCAAAGTGATCAATCAGGTGATATGGCCGCCGATCATCACCACGCTGCTGTACGTGTTGGTCTTCGGCTTGGCATTGGGCAGTCGCATCCCAACGGTGCAAGGCGTGACCTACGCGCAGTTTCTCATTCCGGGACTGATCGTCTTGCAGGTGATCGATGCGTCGTACGGCGAGTGTTCGAGCTCGCTATTTCAGGGCCGCTTCATGAACTCGATTCAAGAGCTCTTGATCGCGCCGATGTCGGCCGCCGAGATGGTCGGCGGATTCATCCTGGGCAGCTTAGCGCGCGCGTTGCTCATCGCGGGATTGATCACGGCGCTCGGCGTTCTGCTGGTGCACAGCGTTCCGCGCGACTGGGCGCTCTACCTGACCGTGATCGCGCTCGTTTCGGTGCTCTTCTCGTCGCTCGGCCTCATCTTCGGCCTGGTCGCCGAGAAGTTCGATCACATCGCGATCCTCACGACCTTCGTCATTACGCCGCTAACGTTCGTCGGAGGGGTTTTCACCTCGGCGAAAATGCTACCGCAGACGCTGCGCAATATGGAACTGTTCAATCCGATCTTTTACGCGATCGACGCGTTTCGGCGCAGCTATACGGGAGAGAGCGATCTCGCGCCGTGGTTCTCGCTCTCCATGATCGCGCTGCTCTCCGCGATCGCGCTGGGCATCGCCCTACGCATGACCGCGGTGGGCTATAAGCTGCGCACGTAAGCGCTCTACGCGCTAGAAGAACGGGTTATGGATCTTTTCTAGCTCGATCGTCGTCGGAGGCCCGTGGCCCGGCATCACGACGGTCTCGTCGGGAAGCGTGAAGAGCTTGCTGCGCACGCTATTGAGAATGTCGCCGTAGGTGCTCGCGTCGCCGTACGCTCCTCCGACGCTTGCCGCGAAGAGCGTATCGCCCGAAAAGACCGTGCTTTGAAAGATATAGCACGAGGAGCCGTCCGTGTGACCGGGCGTATGCAGCATGCGAATCGCCGAGCCGTCGCCGAAGGGTAGCGCCTCCCCGTCGCGCACGAGCGTCGCTTTCGAAGCGAGCGCGCCGATCGCGTAGACGTCCAGCTTGTGCATGACGATGTTGGCCGCGGGAAAGGCCGCAGCAACCGCGGACGTTGCGTCGCAGTGGTCGGAATGCTTGTGGGTAATCAAAATGTATTCGAGATGGTAGTCGCCGCCCCGGAGAATTCGTAACAGGTTTTCGGGAATGCCGGCCGGATCGACCAACGCCGCGCGGCGGCTGCCTTCCAAAAAGAACACGTAACCGTTGCTGGGATGGGGATGCTGGGCGTGAGGCCGGACGTCGGGCAGTTCGATCGCCGGCGGCGTCCAACGCGAGGCCGCACTGTCGGCGAGCTTGCCGGGATCGAGGCGCAGAATCGTCGCGACCTCGCGCGCCTGCTCGTCGGTGGCGGCTCCCTCGTCCTTGAGCCACTGTGAGATCTGGTGCTTCGAGATCCCGGTAGCGCGCGAGAGCTCGGTCTCCGTGACGTTGACGCCGCGCATCGCCTTGCGCACGATGTCGCCGAAGGTATCTTCCAAGGGAATTGCCTGACTCATGACGAGACTGCTTCGACTGCGGCCGGCGAACCGCTGCAACCGGAAAGCCGCTCGAAAAGTCGAAAGGCACGAAGCGTGGAACGCGTCCTGATCATCGGCTCAGGCCCGGCCGGATTAACGGCCGCCATCTATGCGGCGCGCGCCAATTTGAAGCCGCTGGTGCTGGCAGGCGGCCTCTACGGCGGCCAGCTGATGCTCACGACCGAGGTCGAGAACTACCCTGGATTCGTGGAAGGCATTCTTGGGCCCGAGCTCATGGTTCGATTTCGCGAACAGGCGGAGCGCTTTGGCGCGCGCATCGAGAACGTGGACGTTACTTCTGTGGATTTTTCCGCTACGCCGCTCGCGGTGCGAACGCCCGATGCCGAGCACTTTGCGGAAACCGTCATCGTTGCGACGGGCGCGAGCGCTCGTTGGCTCGACATCCCAGGTGAAGAGCGTTTGCGCGGGCGGGGAGTGTCAAGCTGCGCGACCTGTGACGGCGCCTTCTTTCGTGAAAAGCACATCTTCGTCGCAGGCGGCGGCGACTCGGCGGCGGAGGAGGCGCTCTTTCTCACGCGCTTCGGTCACCGCGTGACCGTCGTTCATCGGCGCAATCGCCTCCGCGCCAGCAAGATCATGGCCGATCGCGTTCTCGCGCACGAGAAGATCGACGTCCTTTGGGACACGGTCGTGCACGAGGTTCTCGGCGAGACGCACGTAACCGCTCTGCGCCTGCGCAACGTGCTCGATGGTGCGGTGCGCGACGTTCCGGCCGACGCGTTGTTCGTCGCTATCGGGCACATCCCGAACACGTCGGTATTCACGGGACAGCTCGATCTCGACGAGCAGGGTTACATCGTTTCGCCGGACGGGACGTCGACCAACGTCGAGGGCGTATTCGTTGCCGGCGACGTCTACGACGTGCGCTATCGGCAGGCGATCACGGCGGCCGGCGCCGGTTGCCGCGCGGCGATGGACGCCGAAAGATATCTCGAAGCAGCGGAATTCAAAGTAAGTTCGCTAGCGCCGCTTTGAGGTCGGAAAATACGAACCGATAGCCCATATCTCGAAGGCGGCGCGGCACGACGCGCTGACCCGTCAAGAGCAACTGCGCGCCTTCGCCGAGCGCGGCCTTCAACGCAAGCGCGGGCACCGCGAAGCGAGTTGGGCGGTGCAACGCCTCGCCGAGCTCTCGGGTCAAGGTTTCGTTCGTAACGGCATTCGGCGCGCAAGCGTTGATTGCACCGTTGGCCCCGTCGAGCGCCATGACGTAGATCTGTGCCAGGTCGGCGATGTGAATCCACGAGATCCACTGGGAGCCGGTCCCGACGCGGCCGCCGATTCCCGCGCGGAACGGCGGAAGGAGCTTTGCCAGCGCGCCGCCGTCGGTTCCGAGCGCGACGCCCGTGCGGATGCAAGCGACGCGCATGCCGAGTCCCTCGGCGCGGACTGCTTCGCGCTCCCAACCAATGCAGACCCGTGCGAGGAAATCCGCACCGGGCGGGCTTTCCTCGGTGAACGTTTCGGTGTCGCTGGTGCCGTAGTAGCCGACGCCCGAGGCGGTGACGTAGACCGTGGCGCGACGGTTGACTTGCGCCAGCGCCTCGAGAAATCGCCGCGGCAACTCCACACGGCTCGATTCGATCCGCCGTTTGACTGCGGCGTTCCATCGTTGGCCGAGCGGTTTGCCGGAAAGGTTCACGATGGCATCGCAATCCGCGGCGGTTGCGGCCGCGAGGTGCGGCTCACGCAGGGACGCAACGATCACCTCGTCGCCACGCGCGCGCAGCGCCTCCGCCAAATGACGGCCCACGAAACCGGAGCCGCCCAGCAACAGAACCCTCATCGTCTCGTTCGGCGCCGCATTAGATGTTGCCAACGAAGCGGCCGGGGTTGAGCGTTCGGTTGGGATCGAAGCGCCGCTTGAGCGCGCGCATCTTTTCGATCGCGTCGGGCTGCGCGCCCCACACCTGCAAGTTGCTCCGATGCGGGTGGGCGCACGCGATCACCTGCGCCCGCGGCTCGATTTCGTGCAACGCGTCGTCGAAGTTTTCGAGCTTCCCTCCGAGCAGGCGCGTATCGAGATCGCTCGCGCGCACCACGACGTCGCCGTTCATTATGTCGAGGATCACCTCGAACCGCAGGCCAAACCGCGCCGTAAGCTCGCACACGGCGAGCGCGGTCTTTTCGGATTCTTGCACGAGCTTATGGATGCGATACGTAACGGAGCGCTCGCCCAGAGCGGCGACGTACGCGTCCACGATTCGTTGGAACGCCTCGCGCGCGCCGGCGTCGATGACGTGCGTGCTCGGAACGCCGGCGCGGCCGAGCGCCGACCGCAGATCGCGGGTTGCCCGTTCCAGCACGGCCGCGCTGCCCTCGAGCAACACGGCGACGCGACCGTCGTCGCCGTCTTCGCCGTCGATCGAGTGATAAAACCCTCGTATCCATAGCGCGGCGGCGGGAGGGATCGCAAGATCGAGAAGGTGCGCGCATGCACGCGTACGCGTGTGCTCGGGCAACGGCGCAAAGAGCATGCGCGCCTGCGCCGAGAGCGGCACGGTCTTCAGGTTGACCTGCGCCAGGACGCCGAGCGTGCCGAAGGAGCCGGCGTAGAGACGGCTCATGTCGTAACCGGCGACGTTCTTCACGACCATTCCGCCGGCTTTTGCGACCGTTCCATCGGCCAGCACGACCGTCGAGCCGATCACGTAGTCGCGCAACCGGCCGTAGAGATGGCGGCGGGGACCGAGCCATCCGGCAGCGAGCGTGCCGCCGAGCGTCGCATACTGCGGTCGCGGCGCGTCGAGCGGTAGGAACTGCCCTTGTGCCGCCAGCAGGGACGTCACGCGCTGCAGCGGCGTACCGGCGAATGCCGCCAGGGTTAGGTCTGCG